>CACPGM010000010.1 GCA_902633535.1 uncultured Pelagibacteraceae bacterium
GCTATAATATTTTTCTTAATCGTTTTCTTTTGGGAAAAAATAAATGAAATAATTTATAAAAAATTTAATATCAGATTAAATTATTTATTAATTATTGCTACCTTATTGATTATTGTTTCTTTATATTTATTAATTAAAAATTAATTATATGAATTCAATTAATATACCTCAAGGTATTTTAGAAGAATCTGATGGTGTTTTTACTCTCAAAAATAATAACACTACTCTAGGGTTTGTAAGATTCAATAAATCTGGGGAGGTAGAATATATTTTCGTAAATCCTCTTTTTAGAAAAAAAAAATTAGCAATAATGCTTTTAAAATTAGTGAAAGAAAAAACAAAAAAAAAACTAATTTTTCAGAAACCAATTAGCCCACTTGGTTCAAAATTATTAAAGTCTATAGAGAAGTGGAATTAAAAATTAATTTTTTTTATTTTTACTCTCAATTCCAAGTTTTTTACTATGTCTTAATCTCATCACAACGATTGAGACAGCTATTAGTAAAATAGCAGCAGATTGATAAACTAATGCAGAAGGGTCCATTTCTTTACCCTGCATAATAATAAATCTAGATAAAGCTGTGATAGCAATCAAAAGTGGCAAAGTAATTCTAATTGATTGTTCTTCCCAAAAAACTCTTACCATCGCCAATACTTCTAAATAAAGGAACATTAATAATAGATCAGCTAAAGTTACTGATTTGACCGCATACATATTTATTATCTCAATAAAAACAGCGATTAAAGTGCTAATCAAAATTATTATTAGTAAACCGAGTTGTAAATTTTTAATTATATCTTTCATTATTACTTGTCCTTTTTAGTAAAAGGTAACCATTTTTCCCAAGGTGTTTTATCTGGCCCATCATACTTTATATCATATGAATTACTAGAATTTAAAACTTCTATTCCCTTTGAAAAAACAAACATAAAAACTATTACAAAAAAAATTGCCATAATCTTAAATGGATCAAAATTTTTAGTCTTAAAAACACTTGCGGATTTTTCTTCAGCTCTATGAAACTGTTTGAAAGTCATATAAACAGCAAAAATTAGACCAATATGAGCAATATAAAGACCTGCCCATCCAAAAGCAAAAGTAGTGTATGAAAAAATATATAGACTAAAAACTGTAGTCCAAATAAAACTTAAAACTAGCAATATTTGTAATCTTACAGATTTAGGTAATGCCCTTAAATCATTTTTACTATCATCAAAAAGTATATTTGCACTCTCTGACATCCAATTTTTTAAATTTTCCATAAAATTGATTTATAACATCTATTTAAAAAATAAAATAATCATTATTACCTATTAAAGTACCTGTTATGATAAAAATGAATACCTGCGACAAAATAAAGATGATAAATCAATATAATGATTAAAATTTTGAATAAAAAATTCAAACCACGAATCAAAGCTAGGATTAGAAAAAATCGACAAACTTTGAGTAAAAATATAGATAATTTTTTTGATTGGGTAAAGGGAGCTGAATTAATTGAGCTAAATGAATGTAATACACAAGAAGATCCAATTAGACCAGAATTAGATAATGTTTTTAGAAGAAGTTATGGGAGAAAAATATTTGGAGTAAGATATAGTGGTGAAATACATGCAATAATGTGTTTTGCATACACAAATCAAATTCCAAAAAGTGTCGATGAGCTAGGTAAATTTAGTCATGATGCATATTTACAAAGTGCTCAAAGGGATCAAAATATTGGTAAAATTGCAATTGCATATACTGTTTGGTCTAAAAAAAAAGGTGGTGGAAAATTAATTGTTAAAGAAGTTTTTAAAAAAATTAAAAAATCTAATCATTTAAATAGACTTGTGACACTTTCACCACTTACAAAGATGGCAACAAAATTTCATATTAGAAACGGCGCTAAACTTTTGCAAATTAATGAAACTACCCAAAATTTTGAATATAAAGTTATTTAGTTTTATATTTTTTTTTGTTTTATTTTATACTTTAAATTGTTTATCATCAGAAATGGATCAAAAACCTTATCATCATTTACCAGATGGAACTTTTAGAAATCCTGAAGGATCTCCAGTTAGATCAGAGAATGTAAAGTGGTCTTACAAACAATTTAATGAAGAAAAAAAGAAACTAGATATGACTGTTCCAGAAGATCATGTTATTGATAAAAAAATTGTTAAAGAAAATTTACAGAAATTTAAAGATGATGATTATATCGCTTGGATAGGGCATGCTACATTCTTAATTAAATTAGGTGAAACAACAATTATTACAGATCCAGTTTTTTCAAAAAATGCAGGACCTTTGATATTTGGTCCAAAAAGATATGTTGAGCCTGCTATTCAATTAAAAGAAATTCCAAAAACAGATGTATTTCTGCTTACTCACAATCATTATGACCACCAGGATATGTCAACTATTAGAGGATTTCCTTATAAAGATGCAAAGGTTTTACTTCCTCTTAAACTTGGTAAATATTTCAAAAGATACAAAGATGTTAACGAAATGGACTGGTATGACGAAATACAAATTAATAATGATTTAAAGATAACATTATTACCTGCAGTTCATTGGTCAAAAAGAAGTCTGACTGATACTAACAAAACACTATGGGGCAATTTTTTAATTGAGTATAAAAATAAAAAAATATTTTTTGCGTGTGATACTGGATATGGAAATATCTATAAAGACCTAGGGGAAAAATATGGTCCTATTGATTTATCAATGATTAACATTGGAGCATATGATTTTAGACCTATGTTTGAAAAATCTATTTATCACACTACTCCTGAAGAAGCTCTTAATATTGCACAAGATTTAAAAAGCAAAAAGGTTCTTGGAACTCATTGGGGTACTTTTGTATTATCACTTGAACCAATTATGGAGCCACCTGTTCGATTTAAAGATAATGCTGAAAATTATGGTTTTAAAAAGGATGAGGCGTTGATTTTTAAGATTGGTCAAGTTTCTCCACTAAAAAATATAATTAACTAATTGTTTTAGAACAATTTAAAAAATATAATTCTCATTAAGAATTAATAAATCAACAATTTACTGTAATTATAATGCATAAATCTAACTGGAATTATCCAACCAAAATGTGGATTGGTGAAAATAGAATTAAAGATCTAGCTTTAGCTTGTAAAACAGTGGGAATTATAAAACCATTATTTGTTACTGATATTGGACTTTCTAAATCAGATATTGTTTTAGATGCACTTAATAATTTAAAAGAAAAACAATTTTCAATAAAAGTTTTCTCTAAAATTACTGGAAACCCTACTGGTACCAATGTGAATGAAGGAGTTACTTTTTATAAAAAAAATAATTGTGATGGAGTAATAGCCTTTGGAGGAGGAAGTGCACTTGATGTTGGAAAAGCAATCGCCTTTATGTCTGGACAAAATTTGCCGCTTTGGGACTTTGAAGATGTGGGAGATAATTGGACCAAAGCTAATTCTGAAAAAATTTCTCCAATAATTGCCGTACCAACAACCGCAGGAACTGGATCAGAGACTGGAAGGGCATCTGTAATTTTAAATGAAGAAACTGGTGTTAAAAATATTATTTTTCATCCGAAATTTTTACCTTCAATAGTAATTTTAGATCCTGTTTTAACAGTAAATCTTCCATCAAAAATTACAGCTGCAACAGGCATGGATGCACTTGCACATAATTTAGAAGCTTATTGCGCTCCAGGATATCACCCAATGGCTGATGGAATTGCTTTAGAGGGAATGCGTTTAATAAATAAATGGTTACTTGAGGCAGTAAAAAATGGATCAAATTTAGAGGCAAGGATGAATATGTTAGCTGCTGCAAGTATGGGATCGACAGCTTTTCAAAAGGGACTAGGCGCAATTCACTCTTTAAGTCATCCTGTAAATGCATTAAATAATATTCATCATGGCTTATCAAATTCAATATTTATGCCCTATGTTTTGACTTTTAATAAAGATGTAATCGAAAAAAAAATTATCAAAATTTGCGAACATTTAGACTTGAGGGAAAAATCATTTAAAGGATTTATAGATTGGGTTTTAGAACTAAGAAAACAATTAAATATGCCACATAAATTGTCAGAAGTTATTGATGAAAAAGATTTAAATATAGATCTTTTATCAAAAATGGCCTTAGAAGACCCATCTACTTCAACAAATCCAAAGAAAATGTCTATTGACGATATGAAAATTTTATATGAACATAGTATGTCAGGTAAATTATTCTAATGAAAAATTTAAATCTATTAGTTGTCGAGGGAAATATACCGATAGAAAATCAAGACTTTAAACAAAATGGAATACCAACACACTCAGAAAGTTTAAAGGAAAGTCTGTCATACTATACTAATGATTTAAATATCGATGTATTTAACCCATGTAATGAAAAAAATTTTGACAAAATTTTACTCAATATAAAAAAATATGATGGTTTGATCTGGGGTGGGAGTAGTTTGAACATTTATAACGACTGTATAGAAATCAAAAGACAGATTTCTTTTATGAAAGAATGTTTTAAAAATATAAAAAAAATTCTAGCGATTTGTTGGGGTATGCAAGTTGCTGTTACTGCAGCAGGTGGAAAAGTAAAAAAGTCAGAAAATGGGGCACATATTGGCATTGCAAATAATATTGAAATTAATGAAAATGGAATTAACCATCCTTTATATAGGTCAAAAAATAAAAAGTTTAATTCACCTGCATTTAATTTTGATGAAGTAGTTATTTTGCCAAATGGAGCAACTCATCTAGCTTCAAATAAGATTAACAAAATACAAAGTATTAATTTTAAATCAGGTATAAGTGATGTATGGGGTTTGCAATATCATCCTGAAATTACTTATCATAAGATGATTACATTAATTAATTTTAGAAAAGATAAATTAATAAATTCAAGAAAATGTTTTAAGGATGAAAAAGAAATTGAAAAACATATTAATTTTATTGAAAAAGAGATTAAGGTTTCAGTAAAAGAATCTAGAATGCAAGAATTAAAAAATTGGTTAGATCATTTAAAGGTCGCATAATTTTATCTATTTTTTAAACTTAATAATTATTAGATAATTACTTCCAGGGTCAGCTGGAAGTAAATTAACATTTTATTGACCTGGTGCTTTGTAGCCAATTTTACTTGCTTTTGTAGTCGCTTTTGTAAAATCGATAGCTTCTAATATAGTTAAGTTTTTTACAGCACCTGACGCTTCCACAACTAGTTTAATTGCTGCAAAGTCCTCAAAGCTAGGCACATCAGTAACAACTATAAAATCGTATGATCCTCTCACAATGTCCATACTGTGCATAGTTCCGCCCATAGCTTTAGTAAGTTGTTCAACCACAGCTTTTCTATCACTTGAAGGATCTTTTAAAAATCCTTGAAAAGCTTTTTCAGTATAGTTTCCCATAATGTATGCTTTCATAATTATCTCCTTTTTAAGATGATATTATCATTGTTAAAAAAATATTTAATGTGCAAAAATAACATAGTAGACACAACTTATTGTCATGTTAGATTAGAAAATGTACGAAAAATTTGGACAATTTATCGATGGAAAATGGTCATCTTCATCTGATGGAAAAACTTACGAAGTTATTAATCCTGCAACAGAAGAAATATTAGGTAAAGCATCTAAAGCCTCTAAAGAGGATGTTGATAGAGCTCTAAAGTCAGCTGAAAAAGGATTACAAGTTTGGAAAAAAACTGCGCCTTGGCAAAGAGCATACATAATTAGAAAAATAGCAGATAAGATGAGAGAAAAACAAGATGTGTTAGCCAAATGGATGACTCTTGAAGTTGGAAAGCCTTTGGCTGAAGCTAAAGGAGAAATTGCTGGAGCAGCAGATATTTTTGAATGGAATGCTGAAGAGACAAAAAGGATTTATGGTCAAACTGTAGAAAGTAGGTTTGAAGATACTAGAGTTCATGTTTATTACCAACCAGTAGGCGTTGTTGCTGCATTATCTCCATGGAATTTTCCAGCAGTTTTATCAGCGAGAAAAATTTCAACAGCTTTAGCCGCCGGTTGTTCTGTAATCATCAAACCAGATGTTATTACCCCGGGCGTTGTTATGGAGATGGTTGATATTTGTAGAGAAAGTGGGGTCCCTGCCGGAGTAGTAAATCTTTTATCAGGTGATCCGCCTAGTATAGCTCAACAATTGATCGCTTCTGATATAGTTAAAAAGATTTCTATTACTGGCTCATCGAGGGTTGGAAAATTAATTTTAAAACAAGCTGCAGATAAAGTTCAAAGAGTAACAATGGAGCTTTCAGGTCATTCACCTTTTATTGTATTTGATGATGCAGATATTAAAAAAGCAGCTGATATGGCAATTGCTGCAAAATTTAGAAATAATGGTCAGGTATGTATTTCACCTAATAGATTTTATATTCATGACAGTAAAAAAGATGAGTTTGTAAATTTATTTGTAGAAAAAACAAAAAAACTTAAAATTGGCAATGGAATGGATGCTGATACGCAGTTAGGCCCTCTTACAACTCAAAAAAGATTAAACGAAGTTGAGGAATTAGTTGAAAAAACAAAAAAAGAAGGAGCAAAAGTTTTATTAGGTGGCAAGAGACCAGCTGGATTTAATAAAGGGTTTTTTTATGAACCGACAATATTTGATAATGTCAAAGATGATTTTACTATAATGAAACAAGAACCTTTTGGACCTCTAGTACCTATGCTTTCTTTTAAATCATTTGATGAAGTAATTGAAAGAGCCAACAACCATGAACTTGGTTTATGCAGTTATGTCTGCACAAATTCTATGGAGAAAGCTCATTTAGCATCCGAACAACTTCAAACTGGATCCGTAGCAGTAAATACTGGAGTGGTAGCAATAGCAGAAGCACCTTTTGGTGGAATTAAACAAAGTGGATATGGAAGAGAAGGTGGCTCTAATGCTATTAAAGATTATCTAAATGTTAAGTATACTCATTTAGGTATCAAAGGCTAAAAATAATGTTTGAATTATTTGTTGCATTTGGAGCAGGTCTCATTAGTTTTTTATCTCCTTGTGTTCTTCCGTTAATTCCTGGATATATTTCTTATATAACGGGCAATTCTTTAAACGAGTTAGTTGAAAAAAAAATTGTAAATTTAATTCCAATAATTTTGTTCACAATAGGTTTTTCAATCGTTTTTGTTATATTTGGTGCAGCATCAACTTATTTAGGTCAAATCTTACTACAAAACTCATACGAACTTAGAATAGTAGCTGGTTTGGTGATAATAATTCTTTCATTACACATTATAGGAATAATAAATCTAAAATTTTTAAACTATGAAAAAAGAATTCAAGCAAATTCAAACACTTATTTTTATAGTCCTATACTAATTGGTATGGCTTTTGCATTTGGATGGACGCCTTGTATAGGTCCTATTTTAGGTTCAATTCTGGTTCTAGCAGCAACAGGAGAAAGTATAAATCAAGGAATATTACTTTTAATTTTTTATTCTTTAGGATTAGCTCTACCATTCATTCTATCAGGATATCTAATACAAAAATTTTTAATATTTTCTAAAAATTTTAGAAAAAATATTAATTTAGTATCTAAAATAGGTGGAATTATCCTGTTAATTACTGGTATTCTAATATTAACTAACCAATTACAAGCTTTAGGATATTATTTATTAAATATTTTCCCATACTTACAAAATTTTGGTTAAATAAAATATGAAGATTTATCAAATAGACTCTAGCGCAAGAAAAGAAGGTTCAACTTCAAGAGCCTTGGCTAAAAAATTATTAAAAAAAATAAAAAAACCAGATGATGAGGTTTTATACAGAGATCTTGATGATGAAATGGTTTTTGTGTCAGGTCTTACAGAATCAGGAATGAAAATTGATAAAAAAGATCAAAATGAACATCATAAAAAAATGTTTGAACTATCAGATACTTTAGTCAAGGAACTCAAAGAAAGTGATATAATAATAATTTCTGCTCCAATATATAATTATGGCCCCCCTGCAACACTTAAAGCCTGGTCTGATCTTACAGCAAGAGTAGGTGAAACTTTTAGATTTAAGCCCAATGGAAGAAGAGAAGGTTTATTAAAAAATAAAAGAGCATATTTAGTTATTACCTCAGGAGGTACTAAACTTAATAGTGATGAAGATTTTCTTACTCCATGGCTGAAGTTTATTTTAAAATTTTTCGGGATTGAAAATATTAAAACTATTAATGCTGATCAAATGGCTTTAGATTATGAGAAATCAATTAGAGAAGCAGAAAAGCAGATTGAAAATATTACCTGAAATTTAAATTTAAGCTTTAATCAGCAGCAATAAAATAGTATTAGTTTCCTGTGCCAATATTAAAACCAGTAAATTATAAAATTTATTCAAACTTTACTGAAAATTTAGCAAAAAAACTTACTAAATTTTATTACTCAAAATTGAACAAATCTTTCAAAATTTCAAATAAAATTAAAGGTAGGGGTTATGATCCAGTAACAAGTGCTGATAAAGCATTTGAAAAGTTTATTAGAAGAGAAATTAATAAAAAATTTCCTAATCATCAAATAATAGGAGAAGAATTTGGTCATCTTAAATCAAAAAGTGATTTCACTTGGGTACTAGATCCTATAGATGGAACAAGATCATTTGTCATAGGAAATCCCACATGGAGTAATTTAATATCTTTAAATTATAAAGGTAATCCTATTTTAGGTTTGGCAAACTTTCCTATATTAAGGAAATATTACTTTAATACATCAAATAAAAATGCTTATGTTTTTGAAAATGGTAAAAAAAAGAAAATAAAGGTTAATAATAAAGCAAAATTTTCTAATATGAAAATGTCAGCCGCATTTCATGGTGGACTAACTCTTAAACAACAAAAAAAAATACCTAAAATTTTAAAATTAATGCAATTTCCTTGTGTAGATGCACTTAGCTATTCTCATTTTGCAGAGGGTAAACTTGATGTTGTTTTGCAATGCTCAAATAAAATTTGGGATATTCATCCATTGATTCCAATCATTAGGGCAGCTGGAGGAATTGTTTCTAAATGGAATAATGATAATCCAATTAATGCTGGAAATATAATCTGCTCACCAAATAAAGATATACATAAAAAACTTTTAAGGATTCTTAAGCCTGTTTCAAAATGATTCCAAAAAAAGCTCAAGAAATTTTAGATTTTTGGTTTAAAGAAACTCCTGCTGAAAAAAGATTTAAAAAGGATGAGGCTTTTGATCAAATAATAAGAAATAGATTTTTAAATGATTATGAACTTGCAAGTCAAAATGAATATGATGATTGGCAGGATCAACCAATGAGTGCTTTAGCTTTAGTTATTTTATTTGATCAATTTTCAAGAAATATGTTTAGAAATGATAAAAAAGCTTACGCTAAAGATCATAAAACCAGATTAATCGTCAATGATGCTGTTTATGCTGGATATCTTGAGGCTATGAATGAAAGCCAAAGATTTTTTATGATTTTACCTCTTATTCATAGTGAGGAAATAACTGATCATGATATGGCCTATTATCTACTTAATAAATATTTAAGAGAAAATGAAGATTATATTAAGATAAAAAAATTTTGGCAAGATCATACAAAAGCTATTAAACAATTTCATAGATACCCTCATAGAAATAAAGTTTTAGGAAGAGAGTCAACCCAAGAGGAAATTTTGTTTCTTAATAGACCTGATTCATCTTGGTAGAGGTAAACTTGAGAGATAATTATAAATTAAAAGATTACTAATTTGTTTTTCCTAAAAGATTTACTATTAATACTCCAGATATTATTAAAATAAGTCCAATAACTGTATAAAGATCAGGCATTTGATTAAATTTATATATCCCAACTATAGTTGTAGCAATAATACATAGACCAGCAAAAGATGCGTAAGTAATACCCACAGGAATATTTTTCATAACAATTGATAGCGTAAACATACAACAAACTATTGTCATAGCAGTAAGTAAACTTGGAATTAATAAAGTAAAACCATTAGCACTTTTAGCTAAACCATTAGCTGCTGTTCCTAAAACCACAGCCAATAAAAGAATAATGTAGGCGACTGTATTGCTCACAATTTAAGAATATTCTTATTTTGTAATTTTATCTACAAACTTTTTTGCAATTGGACCAACTAATAATGCAGTTATTATAGCAATTGGAAGTCCAACAGCCCAAGCTTTTAAGAACCTATCCAAGTAACCATTATCCATTCCAGTATTTACATAAGTAATAATTAAGGTCATTAATAAACTCATTCCAAAACCCATTACTAAAATAAATAAAAGGTTAGAATATTTTTTAGAAAACATTACTTTTTTATATACTTTCTTTTTTTAATTGTAGTTGAAGTTTTTCAATCATAATTAATGGTGATTTCATATTGGGATGAACTTTGTGAGCTTCAATATAACTATCTAATGCCTTTTGATAATTTTTCATAGCAGTTTGAACCAAGCCTTGACCTGATAAAGCTCCAAAGTGTCTTTTTTCAAGCTCAAGAACTTTATCGATATCAGCTTGTGATAGTTCGTATTCTCCCATTAAATATAAAACAGTAGCTCTTTTATTCCATGCCTCAGCCCAATTAGAATCTAATTCAATTGTTTTAGTGAAGGTTTCATAGGCTGTCTCAAGTTTATTTTGAGACATATAAAATGATCCATCAGCCATTAATGCAGTCAAGCTATTCTTTGAAGGATGTGTGGTCCATAGTTCCCAGATTTTAGACTCAATATCTTTTGATTCTTGATAGCTGGTTGCGTTTTTTAATTGATTAAATAATTCATCAATTTTTTTTTGATTATTATTATCAGCGTACGAAAAAAAGGAGAAAGTAAAAAAAATAATAATATAAAATAATTTTTTCACTTATTTAGGTAACTTTGTAGCTCCAGTTTCTTGATATGCAACTTTTCCATCTTTAAACTTATAATAAGTCATAACAGCTTCTTTGTTACCATCATTAAAAGTTACCATAGCATGTTCGAAACCAACTTCATCATTTTCAAAAAGTACTCTTAAATTACTTTTTTTAACATCTTTCATACCAACCCAACCAACTACATCTGTCTTAGTTAAGCTTTTACCAGATGAATGCATTAAAAATTGATAGTCATCATGTATTAATTCTTCTGCTCCAGCGGCATCACCTTCATTTATTATTTTAGTCATCTTTTCTATAATTGACATAATTTCTCCTGTTAAATATAAATTTTATCAGCTAGACCGTAGCAAAGAATTGCACTTAAAATAGTTAAAAATAACGGAGCATAGATTGCTTCGTCTGAAGTTTTATCTGTATGTCCAAGTTTATTTATTTTTGTACTATAAAAACCAGCTATAAACGCTGACAGATTTTGTAAAAATATTAAGTTAAAGAATGCCCAAGTTGCTTCCAAACCATTTGGTCTAATAAATCCTACATAAATTGCCATTACAGTTGAGCCAATAAATATAGATCCAAAAAATCTTACAATTCCAGCTCCCGTATCATGCATTCCATATTGATTTAAAAAAGATTGAGTTTGAAAAACACATCTAAACCCGTAATAAGCAAATCCTATAAAATGAATTAAAAATACAGCTAAATAAATTATTCCATTAAATTTTTCTAACATAATTTAAATTCCTTAACTAAATATTGGTCTAATCTCATCTTCAATAGTACCTTCTATTGCAACTTCTTTCAATTGTTCTAAAAGTTTTATATATTCAGGATCTGCAGACATGTTAGCGTCAGCGTCATTATCACCTTCAAACATAGTTCCGATTAAAGTCTCTCTTATTGTTCTTGGGTCTCCACCCATTTGAAAAGAAAAGTAGACATCATGGTTTGGGTAATGTTTTTTTCTAACTGCAGCTAGACCTTTTCCAATTTCCATAGCTTTTCCTAGGCCATCATCTTTTACTCTCATTGTTCTTGTATAAATTACTTTCACTGTTAATCCTTTTTTTTATTTAGCATTAAAATCTATAACATCATCTGTACACTCAACAAATTTATGAGGTTCATAAAAATCATTCATAGACTCTAATTGTTTATTAATTGCATCTGGATTAATACCTTTCCACCAACAATACATTGTTAAATTATCACCCGGTGTATTCCAGCTCATTTGACACTTTGCATTGTCACTTGTCATTGCTTTAGTCATATCTTCCATTGACATCGAACCAGTTACTTCAATCATTTTAGCTTTTGCTTCTTTTGTCTTAAAAGTGTGTGTTACTATATAGTTTTTCATATTTCTCCTATTTTACTTTTGTTAAATCATAGATCGAATAGCTATCTAACACAGCATCCATGATCGGTTTTGATACTTCAGTTCCTTCAATAAATTTATGTAGTGCAGGTTCATCAGTACAAAATATCTTAAACATTACAGTACTTTTATCTGGTGTTACCGTTCCAATAGTTTTTTCTACTACTGCAACTTTAGCTCTTTCTGCTAAACCTTCAGGTGATTGCATAAATCCCATAAATTTTTCAAACATACCTTCTT
>CACPGM010000011.1 GCA_902633535.1 uncultured Pelagibacteraceae bacterium
CAAATATTTTACCATAAGATACGGTAATTAATTTTGCTTGAGGTTTCGTTGTTTGAATATGAAGTCCTCTAAGTACATTTTTGTTAGATGATGACATTAAATCAAATATAAAATCTTTTTTAATAACATTTTTTTTTGATGTTTCCTTAAGATAGCCTCGACTATCCCTATGAATTTTTGTTTTTAGTAATACTAAGTCTTTAATAGGAGTTTTTTTGATATGCATTTATTTATTTTTATTCTTTAAACAAAGTATATTATAGATATTTAATCATTTTATATTAATTTTTAATCAAAAAATTTAATGTTTAAATTAAGAAAAAACCTATAATTTATAACAATTTATTGATTTAAATTATTATATGAAAAATTATAAAGTAATATTTATACCAGATAAACAAAATTTATCATTTCAGCAGCAACTATTTATGTTTATAAGAAATAAATGAAAATTTATGATTGTATAACATTTTATAATGCAAATTTATTATTCAATTTAAGATTTAATGTTTTAAAAGATTTTGTAGATTATTTTGTTGTATGTGAGGCAAATAAAACACATACCGGCAATTATAAAGATTATAATTTTGATAAAAAATTATTAGAAAAACATAGCGATAAAATTATCTACATTAAAGTTGATGATCTACCTGAAATAGAAATCAAAGGAAAAAAAGATTATCAACTTCTTAAAATTCAGATGGAAAGATTATTTCAAGGTATTACAAAGGCAGAGCCTGATGATCTGATAATTTTTTCTGATGAAGATGAAATTCCAGAACCAAAATCAATTATTAATTTTAAGGCAGATGATTTCAAATTTGGTTTTTTTCTTCAAAATATGTACTACTATAAACTAAATATACTTGGACAAGATGAAGGCAATGGAAATTGGGCCGGATCTAGAATTTGTAAAAAGAAACATCTAAAGTCTTTTTTTGATCTTAGAATTCTTAAAAAGAAAAATTTGAATTACCCTTTTTGGAGAATAGATAAAGAAAAAAGCATTCAGTTGATTCAAAGAGGTGGTTGGCATTTTACATACTTGATGAAACCAGAGGAAATTTCAAAAAAAATTGAAAACATGGCTCATACAGAATTTAATAAAGAAAAATTTAAAGATGTATCTGCAATTAGAAAAAAAATTAATGATTTAATTGATCCTTTTGGTAGAGATTTAAGACTAAAGAAAGTAGAAATAGATAATAGTTATCCTGAATATTTATTAAAAAATTTAGATTTATATAAGGAATGGATATTAAAATGATACCTATAACTAAACCATTATTAGATAAAAGTGATCTTAAGCATATTAAAAAAGTAATATCATCAAAAATTCTAACAGATGGTTACTATCAATCAAAATCTGAAAAAATCATAAAAAATTTAATTAAATCAAAATTTATAGCTTTAACTCATAGTTGTACGGCTGCGCTTGAAATTTCTGCTATTTTAATAAATTTAAAAAAAGGTGATGAAGTTATATTGCCCTCTTATGGATTTGTCTCAATCGCTAATGCAATTGTATTAAGAGGTGCTAAACCGGTTTTTGTAGAAATTAATCCTCATGACTTAAATATCTCTTTCAAAGACATTAAAAATAAAACTTCAAAAAAAACAAAAGCAATTTATGTAATTCATTATGCTGGAAATTCATGTGAAATAAAAAAGATATCAAATTATGCAAAGAAAAATAAAATATTTTTAATTGAAGATGCAGCACATGCATTTTTGGGTAAATATCAAAAAAAATTTTTAGGTACTTTTGGTGATATAGGAGTTTTTAGTTTTCATGAGACTAAAAATATAGTTGGTGGACAAGCAGGGTGTATTTCAATTAATAACCCTAAATTTATTAAAAGAGCAAACTTCATTTTAGATAAAGGTACTAATAGAAAAAAGTTTATAACTAATTATAAAAAAAAAATAATATCTCCCAGTAATAATAGAAAATTTTATAGCTGGGTAGATCTTGGGTCCGAGTATAGAGCTCCAGAATTAAGTAGTGCTTTATTATATTCACAACTTCTTAAAATAAAAAAGATACAAAGCAATAGAAAAAAAATTTGGTATATTTTTAGTGAATTAATAGATGGGCTTGAAACTAAAAAATGTTATTTAATTAAACCATATAAAAAGTCAGAGAGCGCATATCATATTCTGGCTTTAATATTTAAATCAACTGAACTTGCTAATAATTTTAAAAAAAAAATTCAAAGCCAGGGAATTGCGGCTACATTTCATTATGTTCCACTTCACAAATCTATAATGGGTAAAAAATTTTGTAATTACAAACTTCCTTTAACAGAAGAAATTTATAGCAGGGTAGTTAGACTGCCTCTGTATTCTGGGATGACTAAACAAGAAATAATAAAAGTCTATTCTGCAATTAAAAATTTTCTTATTTAAAAATAAAATAATTAATTAAAGATATAATATTTGATATTATTGTCTTTCATCTTTTTTGTTTGATTGAAACCCATTATTGAAAATTTTTTAGGAAATTTATGATCTACTATTTGGATCTTTTTTTTATTCATTATTTTCCAATTAAACTTTTTATGAAAGGATACAATTTTTTTTTGACAAATTAGCATTGAATGTATTTTTAGTTTTTTTATAGTTTTAATTGTTAAATTAGAAATTTGATCTCCTATATTTAATTTTCTATATTTTTTTGAAACAATAAGGGTGTCATAGTAGAGATAATCGTACTTTTTTTTCTTCAGAAAAAAATTTCTTTTTCTTAATAAACAATATCCAATCAGGTCTTTTTTTAAATAAGCTAAATTATGAATATCATTGTCTTTTATATTTTGATTAAACCAATTTATTTGTGAATTAAGACTATATTTCCATTGAGTATTTTTTAATTTACATATCTCAAGAATATTTTTTTTTTTTAACTTTTTAGTCAATTTAGTTTTTAAAGATAATTCTTTCATTTATCTAATTTTTTTTATTACAGCAATATTTCTTAAATATAAAACTTTAATTTGATTTTTATAAATCTGACAAAATTTTTCAAATCCTGTGTATGATTGAATACTTATATTTGTATTTGTATTAACTACATCATCAAAAATTATAAGCCCCTCAGTATTTAGCAATTTATAACTTTCTATAGCATCGCTAAGAATATCTTCTCCATTGTGTGATCCATCAATGTAAATAAAATCAAAAGATTGTTCTTTTTTTAAAAGTTCCCTCAAAGCTATAACCGAGTCATTTTTAATTTTTATAAAATTATATCCTTCTAAATTTTTATTAAACTTATCTTCAACATCATTGAAGTTTACTTTTAAGGACTCTGAATTAATATTGCTTTCTCCCCACAAATCAATAGCTGTGACTTTTGAATTTTTATAATTAAATAGTATATTTAGTAAAGATAAACCTTCGTAAGACCCTATTTCTAAATACGAAAAATTTGTAGCATTATCTTTTGGAAGATAATAATGGAATATCTCAAAATTATTTAGAAACCACTTTTGAGAAAAATTTTTTGTTTCAATATAATTTTCGAATTGTTTTTTTATAATTTTGTATTTTGATTTTATTTTTTTTTTTAAAAATTTAGATTGAAGTATTATGATAAAATTTTTTAATTTAAATAAAAATAATCTAATTTTTAACATTCTATTTTTCTTTATTAATCTTTAGTACACCTATAAATGCCTCTTGAGGAATTTCTACTCTTCCAAATTGTTTGGAACGAGCTTTACCTTTCTTTTGTTTTTCTAGAAGTTTTCTTTTTCTATCAGTGGCTCCCCCGCCATGAATTTTTGTTAAAACATCTTTTTTAAAACCCTTGATTGTTTCTCTTGCTATAATCTTTCCTCCTATTGCTGCTTGAACAGGTATCATAAAGTTATGTCTGGGTATAAGATCTTTTAATTTTTCACAAACTTCTCTTCCCGTTTTTTGTGCAAAATCTTTGTGAATCATCATTGCTAATGCATCAACTGGTTCTGCATTAACTAAAATCCCAAGTTTAACTAAATCTCCCTCTCTATGTTGAATGATCTCGTAGTCAAAACTAGCATACCCACTTGTCATCGATTTTAAGCGATCATTAAAATCAAAAACAACTTCGTTTAAGGGTAATTCATAATTTATTACTGCTCTATTTCCAGAATAACTTAAATTAGTTTGGATACCCCTTTTATCCTGGCACATTTTAATAATTGATCCCAAATATTCATCAGGTGTAATTATTGTCGCTTTAATCCATGGTTCTTCAATTAACTTTATTAATGTTTGGTCAGGTAAACTCGAAGGATTATGAAGATCAACTATATTTCCATTGTTCATATGAACTTTATATACAACCCCAGGTGTTGTTGTTAGCAAGTTTACATCAAACTCTCTTTCTAGCCTCTCTGTAACAATTTCCAAATGTAGTAATCCTAAAAAACCACATCTAAATCCTAAACCCAAAGCTGAGGATGACTCTGGTTCAAATGAAAAACTTGCATCATTTAATTGTAATTTAGCTAAACCATCTTTTAACTTTTGATATTCTGAACTATCTACTGGAAATAATCCACAAAATACAACTGGTTTACTAGGTTTAAAGCCAGGCAACGCTTCTCTTAAAGGTTTAGCAACATCACAAATTGTGTCACCAACTTTTGTTTCAGATAGAACTTTTATTCCTGTTGTTATAAAACCGATTTCTCCAGCATTTAATTCATTAATATCTACTGCTTTAGGAGTGAATACTCCAACTTTTTCAACGATATACTCTTGGTTGGTGGACATCATTTTTATTTTCATATTTTTTGAAATTTTTCCATCAATTACTCTTACTAAAATAACTACTCCTAGATAAGTATCATACCAACTATCAACTAATAAACATTTTAGATCACCGGAATTTTCTCCCTTTGGAGCTGGTAAAGCTGTGATAATTTGTTCTAAAATATTATCAATACCCTCACCTGTTTTTCCAGAACAAGGTATGGCATTTTCGGTATCTATACCTATCACCTCTTCTATTTGCTTTTTTGTTTTTTCTAAATCTGAAGCTGGTAAATCTACCTTATTAAGAACAGGCACAATTTCATGGTTTATATCTAAAGCTTGATATACATTTGCTAATGTTTGCGCCTCAACTCCTTGAGTACTATCAACAATTAAAATAGATCCCTCACAAGCGTAAAGAGATCTACTTACTTCATAACTAAAATCAACATGGCCCGGAGTATCAATTATATTTAAGATATATTTTTTTCCGTCTTTTGCTTTATAATTTAGTTTTACTGTTTGTGCTTTAATCGTAATTCCTCTTTCACGCTCTATATCCATAGAGTCTAAAACTTGAGCTTTCATCTCTCTTTCAGTTAGGCCACCACAGCTATGAATTATTCTATCGGCTATAGTAGATTTGCCGTGATCAATATGTGCTATGATCGCGAAGTTTCTAATATTGTCAATTGTGCTCATTTACTTTATGAACGGATTTTAGCACCAGTTTTGTTTTCAACTGTTTCGATTATTAAATTATTTATTCTCTCTAAATCATTATCATTTAATGTTTTTTTAGATGACTGGATTGTTACGCTGATTGCAATTGATTTTTGACTCTCAGGTATATTCTCTCCCTCATAGACATCAAAAACTTTTATATTGCTAATCAAATCTTTATCCACATTTGAAATTACATTTATCAAATCTTGAGCTTTCACATCTTTATTCACTACAAATGCAAAATCTCTTTCAGATTTTTGAAAATCTGAAATTATAAATTTTGGTTTTTGATCATTAAGTGTTTTTTTAGGAAGCTTTAAATTATCTAAAAAAATTTCAAAACCAACCAAAGACTCTGATTTTATATCCAGCCTTTTTAAAATATTAGGATGAATTTCACCAAAATAAGCTGCTATTTGATCTTTTCCTCTATTTAAAAACAATCTGCCTGATTTACCAGGATGATAATAATTTGGTGTCTCGTTATCTATGAAAAACTTATCAGAGCTGTAACCAGCCTCGACTAAAGTTTGAACCACATCTTTTTTAATATCAAATACATCAACATTCCTCTCTTTTTCAATCCAGGATAATCTAGATTTTTTACCTGCTGACAATCCACAAACTACAGTAGCTTGATCACCTGGATTTGGTCCAAAAAAAACAGGGCCTATTTCAAATATTGATAAATCTTTGAAACCTCTATCTAAATTTTTAGACATATACATAGTTAAATTTGAAAATATTGAATTTCTTAAAACTCCTAATTCAGAGCTTATAGGGTTTATAATTTTAGTCTCTTTATTTAAACCTTTGAAGTGATCATTATAATTTGAGTCAGTAAAGGACCATGTTATTGCCTCCATATAGCCTTTTGAAGCAATTGCTCTTTGCAAAAAATGAAACAACTTTTGAGGCTGGGTTAAAGTTGATTTTGTCCTTTCCTTAATTGGATCTATAATATTTATTTTATCATAACCACTTATCCTTACTAGCTCTTCGACAATATCTATATCTTGTAATATATCTGGCCTCCAAGAAGGAACTGATAATCTTAAATATTTTTTTTCTTTTTTACAATTAAAACCAAGGTCCTCTAAAATTTTTATCATTTCTTTAATGGAAATTTTAAAGCCAGATATCCTTTCAAACAAATTAGTATCAAATTTTATAATTCTATTTTTATAATTTTCTATTTTTTGAATATCTATTTTGCTGATCTCTCCACCACAAATTTCTTTTATCAATGATGCTGCTTTATTTAGGCCTTCTTCAATAGACAATGGATCAATTCCCCGTTCATTTCTAAATTTTGCATCTGTGTCGATATTTAATTTTTTTGCGGTACTTCTTATTGATGTTGGATCAAAATAAGCTGCCTCTAAAAACACATTTTTAGTATCAAATTCAGTACCTGATCTTGTGCCCCCAATAATACCGCCTATACCTAAAACTCCCTTGTTATCAGTTATGACACACATATTGTCTTCTAATTTATAATTTTTTTTATCTAAAGCAGTAAAGTCCTCTCCAGATTTGGAATTTCTAACTACTATCCCTTTTTCAATCTTATCTGCATCATAGGCATGTAATGGGCGATTGATGTCAAACATTACATAATTGGTAATATCAACTATTGCTGAAATTGGTTTTTCACCAATCGAAATTAATTTATCTTTTAACCATTTGGGACTTTCCGCATTCTTAACATTTTTAATTATGCAGCTACCAAAAGCATTACAGCCCTGAATTTTTTCTTTATTAATTTTTACCTTTATAGATTGTTTTAGATTTGACTTATTTTTTTTTTTTTTAAAGTCTTTTAACTTTCCAATTCCAGAAGCAGCAAGATCTCTGGCTATTCCTCTAACTCCAAGACAATCTGGCCTATTGGGTGTGATTGATAGATCAATAAGATTAGATTTTGATTTAGAAAAATAACTCTTTCCAATACTTTTCTTGTATTTTACAGATGACAATTCTGATATTCCATCACTTTCATCTGATAAATTTAATTCGGACTCGGAGCAAAGCATCCCGTAAGAAGTGACATCTCTTATCTTTGCAACGACTAGTTTTGCTTTACTTTTTGGAATAACTGCACCTGGAGGAGCATATATTGTGATTAGTCCTTCTCTAGCATTTGAAGCACCACATACAACTTTTTTTAATTCTTTTTCTCCAACATCAACATCGCAAACTTTTAGTCGATCTGCGTTTGGATGTTTTTCTGTTTTTATGATTTTAGCAACTTTGAATAAATCAAGTCCTTCCGATAAGTTATCTACACTTTCTACCTCTAGACCAACATTTGTAAGTTGTTCTAAAAGCTTTTCCTCTTTTAGATTTGTATTTAAATGTTCTTTAAGCCAATCAAATGTAATCTTCATCTGCTCAAGCCTCTATAATTAGTTGGAACATCAAGTGGATCAAAACCAAAATGATTTAACCATCTGTAATCACATTCAAAAAATGCTCTTAAATCATTTATACCATATTTAAGCATAGCCAGTCTATCTATCCCTATACCAAATGCATATCCTTGGTATTTGGAAGGATCAACTTTTACATTTTTTAATACATTAGGATGGACCATTCCACATCCTAGAATTTCAAGCCATTGATCGCCTTCCCCAATTACAATCTTTCCGTCTTTTATCTCGTAACCTATATCAACTTCTGCAGATGGTTCTGTAAAAGGAAAATGGCTTGGTCTAAATCTCATCTTAATCTTATCAACTTCAAAAAATTCTTTTATAAAATAATTTAAACATCCTTTTAAGTGACCCATATTAATATCTTTGTCTATATGAAGACCTTCTACTTGGTGAAACATTGGAGCATGTGTTTGGTCACTATCTGATCTATAAGTTCTTCCTGGAGCAATAATTTTGAAAGGTGGTTTGTCTTTTAACATCGTTCTGATTTGAACTGGGGAAGTGTGTGTTCTTAGTAAAAGATTTTTAGTCTCATCAAGATAAAAAGTATCATGCATGTCTCTTGCTGGATGGTTATTAGGTGTATTTAAGGCCGTAAAATTATTATATTCATTTTCAACATCAGGACCTTCTTCAACACTAAACCCTATCTCAGAAAAAATTGACGAGATTTCATCAATAGTTTGGGAGACAGGATGAATTTTACCTCTTACGAATGATCTTTCAGGTAGAGTTATATCAACTTTTTCTTTTTCTAATTTTTCATTGATCTTTTTTGACTCAATTTCGTTTATTTTATTTGTAATTAAATTCTGCAATTCATCTTTGATTTGATTGAGATCTGATGCAAATTTTTTTCTATCTATTTCTGATATTGAGCTAATGTTTTTAAATTGAGATGAAATTAAACCATTCTTTCCAAATAATTCTGATTTAATTTTATTTATCTCATCCAGATTTAGATTATCATTAAGTCTGATAATAAATTTTTCTTTTATATTTTTTAAGTCTGACATATTGGTAGATTATTTCCTTAAGAAATAAAAACAATAGAGAAGATTAGTTTAGAGCTGATTGAGCTTTTTGAACTATTGTTTTAAAAGCTTCTGGACTATCGTAGGCTATTTCAGCAAGAATTTTTCTATCAATAGTAATTCCACACTTATTTAATCCATTAATAAACTTCGAATATGTCATTCCTTCGGACCTGACACCAGCGTTAATTCTTTGAATCCAAAGCGATTTAAAATCTCTCTTTTTGTTTCTTCTATCTCGATATGCATACTGCATAGCTTTTTCCATAGCTTGCTTTGCAACTCTAATAGTATTTTTTCTTCTGCCCCATTGTCCTTTGACAGCTTTTAAAACTTTTTTGTGTTTAGCTCGGCTAGTTACACCTCTTTTAACTCTTGCCATTTTATCCTCTTAGACTGTAAGGCATATACGATTTAACAATTTTTCCATCTTGTTTTGACATCGCAGTAGTACCTCTTAATTTTCTGATTTGTGAATTTGTTCTTTTAATCATACCATGTCTTTTACCAGCTTGAGCAGTCATCACTTTGCCTTTAGCTGAAATTTTAAATCTTTTTTTAGCTGAGCTTTTAGTTTTAAGTTTTGGCATAATTTCTGCGAGGTTATACAAAGAATGATTTAAATTTACAACCTTAATTAAGGCTTATATTGGCTGAATAACCATTATCATTTGCTTCCCATCAAACTTGGGATGTAATTCTACCTTTCCAACTTCCTTCATGTCCTCTTTAATTTTGCCCATTAATTCATTTCCTAGATGAGAATGTTGTAGCTCTCGCCCCTTAAATCTAATTGTAAATTTTACTTTATCTCCCTTTGAAATAAATTTTTTGGCATTTTTAACTTTAAATTCATAATCGTGAGTTTCCGTAACTGGTCTCATTTTAATTTCTTTTAAGGCAACAATTTTTTGTTTTTTTTTGGCAAGGTTTGCTTTTTTTTGTGCATCATATTTAAATTTTCCCATATCCATTATTTTGCAAACTGGTGGACTTGCGTTTGCTGCAATTTCAATTAAATCTAATCCTTGATTTTTTGCCATCGATATAGCTTCATTCGTATTGAGAGTACCTAAGTTTTCTCCATCACTTGCTATAACTTGAACTTCTGGTGAAGAAATTCTATTATTTGATCTAGGACCTCGATCCTTGGTTCTTCTCTGAAAGTAATTTTGTTTAAAATCTGCCACTTAATTTGAAGATGCTTTGTTTAAAGCAGAGAATTTTTTTAAAAATAAATTTAAGTCCATATTTTCTTGTTTATTAGAGTCCAACCTTCTAATCGTTACTGAGTTGCTGTCAACTTCTTTTTTACCACAAATTAATAAAACAGGGATTTTTGCTAATGAATGATCTCTTATCTTATAATTTAAATTATTATTTTTTAAATCTACGGCAGAACTAATGCCTACACTTCTAATTTTTTTCGATACTTTATCTGCATAATCATTAAATTCTTCTGAAATAGGTATTACCATCGTCTGTAAAGGAGAGATCCAGAAGGGAAACTTGCCTGCATAGTTTTCAATAAGGATTCCAATAAATCTTTCTAGAGAACCAAATAAAGCTCTATGCAACATAACAGGTACTTTTTTTGTCCCATCTTTATCTACATAAGAGGCATCTAATCTTCCTGGTAAATTTAAATCAACTTGTAAAGTTCCACACTGCCAATCTCTTCCAATTGCATCTCTTAAAACAAATTCAATTTTTGGACCATAAAATGCTCCCTCGCCCTTATTAATACTATATTCAAGCTTAGATGCTTTTACTGCTTCAAGTAAAGAAGCTTCTGCTTTATCCCAAACTTCATCTTCCCCAACTCTTACTTCTGGTCTGTCTGCATATTTAAGAATTACATTTTCAAAACCTAAATCTTTATAAATATCCAAAATTAAATTAGTTACCTCTAAACATTCACTTGTAATTTGATCCTCAGAACAAAATATATGAGCATCATCTTGCGTGAATGCTCTTACTCTTAATAAACCGTGTAAAGCTCCAGATGGTTCATAACGATGTACTTTTCCAAATTCTGTAATTCGCAAAGGTAAATCTCGATAACTTTTTAAACCCTGATTAAATACTTGAATATGTCCAGGACAATTCATTGGTTTGATTGCAAAGACTTTTTCATCAGGTGTTTCTGAGGTATACATATTTTCTCCATATTTTTCCCAATGCCCTGATTTTTCCCATAATTGTCTGTCTAATATCTCTGGAGTATTTACTTCTTTATAACCAGCTGCATCTTGCCTACTCCTCATATAATTTATTAATTTTTGAAATAGGGCCCAACCTTTCTCATGCCAAAAAACTGATCCTGGACTTTCCTCTCTAAAATGAAATAAATCCATTTCTTTACCAAGTTTTCTATGATCTCTTTTTTCAGCTTCCTCAATTCTTTTTAAATAATTATCTAGATCCTTTTGTGAAGCCCAACTCGTACCATATATTCGTTGCAACATTTCATTATTAGAGTCTCCTCTCCAATATGCTCCTGACACTTTTGTAAGTTTAAAATATTTTCCTATTTTACCTGTAGAGGAAAGATGTGGACCTCTACATAAATCATGCCATTCTCCATGAAAATAAATTGATACATCTTCATTTTTAGGTATCGCTTCAATCAGCTCAGCTTTATAAATTTCTCCTTTTTTTTTAAAATGGCTAATTGCTTTGTTTCTATCCCAAACTTCTCTTTTTGTTGTTTCGTTTCTATCAACAATCTCTTTCATTTTATTTTCAATTTTAACTAGATCTTCCTCTGTAAATGGCTCTTTTCTAGCAAAGTCATAATAAAATCCATTTTCAATCACAGGTCCAATTGTAACTTGTGTACCAGGGAATAATTCTTGAACAGCCATAGCTAAAATATGAGCTGTGTCATGCCTTATAGTTTCCAAGCCCTCGGGATTTTTTGAGGTAAAAATTTTTACAGAGCAATCATTTTCAATTAGAAAATCAAGATCTTTAAGCTCACCATCAACACTTATGACCATAGCTTGTTTTGCTAGGGATTTGCTAATTTTTTCAGCTACTTCTAATCCTGTAACTTTTTTTGGAAATTCTAAATTGTTTCCATCTGGTAAGATAATTATAGGCATTTAATTTAGTAGTCTTTTATACTCTGAATAAGTAGAAAAACACATTTTTTCAACATTAAATTTTTTAATTACGTTTTTTCTTCCTTCTTTGCCCATTAATTGAAGGGACATCTCATCCATTGTTATTGCTCTAATAATTTTTTTACTTAAATCATTCGCATTACCAGCTTCAAATAAAAAGCCAGTTTTTTCATCTACGATTGTTTCATTAGACCCACCTATGTTGCTAGCAATTATTAGTTTTTCCATTGATTGAGCTTCTACTGAAACTCTACCAAATGCTTCTGGTTCTATCGAAGGTGAAATAACAATATCTGAAACTTTATAAGCTAAAGCCATATCATCAC
>CACPGM010000012.1 GCA_902633535.1 uncultured Pelagibacteraceae bacterium
AGGATTGGCTGACAAGAGGAGTCAAAAATGTAATAGGATTAAAACGTCCCGCACCTTACGAAGTTAATCTTCAGCAAACAGACTGGTTTATAAATTTAGTTGAGAAATTTAACTCAGGTAAATTAAGTTTAATTTCAGATATATCGGAAAGACAATCTGCTCTTAATCAATTTGTAATTGAAGGATCATCAGTTTTTGTAAAACTTTGTTATTCAGGATTATTTTTAGTTGTTGTTATCATTCTTTTAATTTTAACTCAAAAAGCACTTTATTCACCATGGGGAAGAATGATGCGAGCTATAAGAGATAATGAAGAGGCAGCTAACGCTATGGGTAAAAATGTTGTTAAGCAACATCTTTTAATATTTGTTTTAGGTTCAGCTATAGTTGGAATTGCTGGCGCAATGTTGGTAACTCAGGATGGATTATTTACCCCAGGTAGTTACAGACCAATGAGATATACATTTTTAATTTGGGTGATGGTTATTGTAGGAGGAAGTGGAAATAATTTTGGAGCAATACTCGGTGGTTTTGTAGTTTGGTTTTTATGGATTGAGGCAGCACCAATTGGATTATATTTAGTTAATTTAACAACAGCTGGCTTGGACGATGCTCATTTCTTAAAAGTTCATTTAATAGAAAGTGTCCCTTATTTTAGATTTTTAATGATGGGGATTGGACTATTATTAATTATGAGATATCGACCAAAAGGTATACTTCCTGAAAAAATAGAAATAAAATAATTCTTATGAAATATATTATATTAGGTGCTGCAATTGCTTGGGCCATGTATATGGCTGATAAGTATATGTTTTAATGAATAAAAATCTTTGGCTACTAATTTTAAGTCAGATTTTCGCATTTACGGCTGCACCCGTCACAGTATTATTGAGTGGAATTATTGGTTCTCAACTTAGTCCTATAAAATCTTTATCAACATTACCAATGGCATTATCAATAGTAGGAATTGCAATTTTTGCAATGTTCGCAGCAAAAGTAATGAGTATAATAGGACGTAGATCAGGATTTATTTTTGCATCGGTCGGAACTTCAGTTGCATCTTTGATAGCAGCTTACTCAATAATTATAGAGAGTTTTATATTATTCAATTTAGGATGTTTCTTAATTGGAGCAGGAGTAGCTTTTAGTCATCAATATAGATTTGCTGCAGTTGAAACAGTCGATAAAGAAATGGCCCCAAAAGCAATATCAATAATATTATTAGCGGGAATAGGTTCTGCGTTTATAGGGCCAAATTTAGCTAATGTTTCTAAAGAAATTATTTCCCAGCATTTATATGCAGGTTCATATATAGCCCTTGCAGTTTTAACACTTATATCAACTATTTTTTTATTCTTTTATGAAGACGGTCATAAAAAAAATAATTTTATAAAAAAAAGTAGCAGAAGTTATTTTGAGCTAATTTCACAACCTAGGTTTTTACAAGCTTTAATTGCTTCAGCATTTGCTTATGCAGTGATGACATTTTTGATGACTGCTACACCAATTAGTATGCATGTAATGGAAAAAATGAGTTTATCCAAAACAGGTTTTGTAATTCAATTACATATTGCTTCTATGTTCTTACCATCTTTAATCACTGGAAAATTAATCAAAAAATTTGGTCATAGTAAGATTATGTACGCAGGAGTTATGTTATTTTTAATAACAATTTTATTAAGTTTTTTTGAACAAACTTTCTTTAATTATTTAGTTGCTCTAATTTTCTTGGGATTAGGTTGGAATTTTTTATTTATATCAGGAACTAGTTTGTTAGTTTTATCTTATAGAGAAGAAGAAAAATTTAAGGCACAAGGTTTTAATGACCTTATTGTTTATACAGTTCAAGCAACTGCAAGCTTATCTGCTGGTGTATTTATTAATTTAACTAGTTGGAAAACAATGAATTTGGTTTGTATAATATTTTTAGTAATTATTATTATTTCAACTTTAAGAGCAGATTTTAAACAAAAAAAACCCCAGTAAATTTAATTACCAGGGTTTTTTGAATAAGATATTAATTATCTTTGTTTTTTGGTTTTAAACTTTCCGCCTTTAATTTCTTGTTCTAAGAAAGAACCTTCAGCTTCACCGACGCTAGTAAAAGTAACTCCAGTTGCACCTTCATAGTCAACTTTTTTACCTTTGGCTAATAAATCTAAACCTTTTTTAAGTTCACCTGGATATATTTTTGTCCCAGGACCGTTAGCAACATCCATTACATTTTTTGCAATTGATGCTCTATCAGCTGATCCACCTGCTTGCATTGCTAAAACAATTAAAGCAGCAGCATCATATGACTCACCTGTATATGGACCTGAGCTATCAATACCAGCAGCTTTTGCTACTTTACCAAATACTCCAGCACCTTTTCCAGTTGAGCCAGGCATTGAACCAAAAGATTTTTTTAAATCTTTTCCAAATGCATCGACTAAAGACTGACCGATCATACCATCAGATAAAATGAATTTATCAAATGCACCAGAGTCTAAAGATGCTTGAATAATTCCTTTTCCACCTTGGTCAAGGTAACCAATCACAGCAACTGCATCACCACCTGCTGAAGCAAGAGTTGCTACTTCAGATGAGTAATCTGCTTTACCATCTTCGTGAGCAGTTACAGTAGTTACTTTAATACCATGACCTTCAACTGCTGCTTTATAAACATCAGCTAATCCTTTTCCATAGTCATTGTTAGTATAAGTAATTGCTACACTTTTAACTTTTCTATCATTAGTAATATCAGCTAAGATTTGACCTCCTCTAGCATCTGATGGAGCTGTTCTAAAGAAATATCCATTATCATCTAGAGTAGTTAATCCTGGGGAAGTTGCTGATGGTGAAATCATCACTACACCATTAGGCACAGCAACATTAGATGCTATTGCACCAGTTACACCTGAACAGTCAGCACCCATTATAGCTGCAACACCTTGTGATATTAATCCTTCAGCTGCTGCAGTTGCTGCTGCTGAGTCAACACAAGTTGAGTCTGCTTCTAAAACTGATATTTTTTTCCCACCTAATAAAGATCCAGATGCTGAAGCTTCTTCAAAAGCTAATTTAGCTGAGTCTCTCATAGCTGGAGTTAGAGACTCAATAGGACCAGTAAATCCTAAGATGATCCCCATTTTAATTGCATGTCCGTCTGCCATTACATTTGTTCCAAAGCTCGAAACAAGCATAAACGCAGCAATAAATAGTTTTTTCATTATTTTCCTTCTTATTGTTAACAATTTATAAAAAATAAATTAAATCCTATTTCAACAAATTTTCAATAAGCAAATTATTTTATTTTATGTAGAAAAAACACAGAAGATATAACGATAATACCACCCAATATGAACAATAAAGTTGGTATCTCTCCAAATACTAGAAAGGTCAATATTATTCCAAAAATTGGAAACAAAGAGTAGAAAGGAAATATTTTACCAACTGTATAGAATTTATATAAGTAAAACATTAATAAATGAGCTCCTAACGAAACAACTATCGCCTGATATGAAATCAGCATCCAAGAATTTAAATTAATTGAGATAATATTCAAAATTGTGTCTCCCTCGATAAAATAGGAAATAATTAATAAAATTATAAAACCTATCCAACCTACAAAGGCATTTAGCAAGCTAATATCTAACTTTCTTAATTCTCTTGAGTAAACTTGAGATAATCCAAAAGATAGTGCCATTAAACTTGCAAAAAATAATCCTAAAAAATTATTTGCTAATTTGGGGTCAAAAAATATTATTAATATTCCAATGAATGCACTAAATATTAACATCCATTTCTTAAAACTAATATTTTCACCTAACATTGTAGCACTTGCAAGAATTCCAAAAGGTATGGCAAGTTGGGAGCCAAGAATAATTGGAGATATGATTGATGAGTGATAAAGTGATAAATTCATAAAAACATAAACTAAAACACCCATCAAAACAGAAAATAATATTAAAGATTTAAAATATTTTTTTTCTGGAAACTTAAATCTCCAAAAGGGAATCAATATAATAAATACTAGACCCATTCTTAATGAAGCCATTAATATAGGAGGGACCGAATTATTGAGTGCTAATTTTGCTACAGGGAAGGCACTTCCATGGGCTACCATTATAAAAATTAATATTAACAAATGTTTAATTGGCAAAATTTATCCCATTGTAAATGGGTCAGTCATCGGTTTATCTGATGAATTATACCACGTGGTTTTTATTCTTGTGTATTCTTTTATAGACTCTATACCTGCTTCTTTACCATAACCACTATCTTTAATACCACCAAATGGAGCCATTGGAGAAATCAATCTGTAGGTATTTATGAAAACTATACCAGCGCGTATAGCTTTAGATACTCTTAAACCACGTGCAAAGTTAGAAGTATAAACTCCAGATGAAAGTCCATATTTATTATCGTTCATTTTATTTATGACCTCATCTTCTTTATCAAACTTCATAACAGATAATATTGGACCAAATAATTCGTTTTCCGCAACAGGAAGATTATGATTTTTACATTCTATTATTGTTGCTGGGAAATAGTAACCTTTATTTGAAACAGAAGATCTTTTTCCACCGCACCTAATCTTTCCACCTTGTTCAATAGTGGCTTTAATATTTTTTTCTATATTTTCTAATTGTTTAAAACTATTTAATGGCCCCATTTGAGTGTCCTTTTCCATTGGACCACCTAACTTTATTTTTTCAGCTTTTGAAATTAATCTTTTTAAAAATTCATCATAAATATTAGATTGTAAATAAAGCCTAGATCCCGCAATGCAGCTTTGACCACTTGCTCCAAATATTCCTGCAGTTATTCCATTTAAAGCATTTTCTTGATCAGCATCGTCAAATACTACAACTGGACTTTTGCCACCAAGTTCTAAACTTACTTGAGATAAATTTTCAGCAGAATTTTTAACAATATGTTTTGCAGTTTCTGGCCCACCTGTAAATGCAATTCTCTCTACAAGATTATGAGTAGTTAAAGCTTTACCACAAGGCTCACCTAAACCAGTAATTATATTAATTACTCCTTTTGGTAATCCAGCTTTATCAATTAACTTTGCAAACTCTAAAAGAGTAACCGGAGCAAGTTCAGATGCTTTAATCACAACAGTATTACCCATTGCAAGAGCTGGTGCAAGCTTGACAGCTGTTAATAGCATTTGAGAATTCCAAGGAATAATTGCAGCCACAACACCTATAGGAATTCTTGTTGTTGTAACTTGCATGTCAGGTTTATCTATTGGAACAACAGTCCCCTCTACTTTGTCAGCTAAACCTGCAAAGTAATCATAATATTCTGCGATATAATTAGCTTGAGTTTTCGTTTCTCTATAAAGTTTACCAGTATCAATAGTTTCTATTTTTCCAAGATGTTCTGCATTAGCTCTAAGTTGATCAGCGATTAATTTCAAATATTTTGCTCTTTCTTTTGGATGAAGTGAAGACCAATTATTTTCAAAAGCTTTTTGAGCTGATTGAACAGCTTTATCTACATCTTTCTCATTAGCTTCAGGAACAGTTGCCCAAACTTCATTATTTTCGGGGTTTAAAGTTTCAATTTTTTTTCCAGAAGATGAATCTACCCACTCACCATTAATATACATCTTAAATTCTTGAATTTTTGACATTTAGTTATTAATAAAATTTTTAATATTCATATTAACATCATCTACACATTCTATACTACAAAGATGTTTTCCATTTTTAATTTCAATATAAGTTGAATTAACAAGGTCTTTTACTAATTCTTTAGACATTGCCGGTGTAGAGCCAATATCATCTGAACCAGTCATTACCAAAGTTTTTCTGTCTATCTTTTTTATTGCTTCAAAATCATCATAATGATTAGCAAATAAGTCATAAGCTTTGAGAAAGTTTTTGTGATCCTTTGGTTCTTTATTTAAGATTTTCATAAACAAATCATAAGTTTTTGGATTATCTTCAAGGTATTTGTTGCTAAACCATCTTTTTAAAGCTTGTTTAGATATTGGTTTATTTAATTTTGCTTGATTATATCTATCTAATACAAGTGATCTTTCTTCATCTGATCTTTTATAAGTAGTGCCAATTAATATAAGTTTTTCAACTTTTTTTTGAAAATGAGAAGAAAAATCTAATGCAATTAAGGAGCCTAAAGAAAAACCTATTAGATTTATCTTTTCAATTTTTAAATAATCTAAAAGTCTTAAAAGCTGATTTGAAAAATCTTTAAGACTTAATTTTTCTTTATTACATGGGGTTTTTCCATGACCTAATAAATCATAAGTCAAAATTGAAAATTCATTTAAATGATTTTTCTGATCATCCCACATTTGATGATCCAGTCCTACGCCATGGATAAATACAATAGGAATAGAATTTTTTTTACTAAAAAAATAATAATTTTGATTTGGATCAAAATTTTCTGACATGAAATTATTTAGGATCTAATCCCATTTCTTTCATATCTTGATAACGATCTCCAGTTCTAGCATGGGCTCTTCCGCTTGAAGCACCACCAATTGCAATTACAATTTCATCATCAAAAGGTGCATCATGAATAGTAAACTCATGTGTTAAGTAATATGGTCTTAAGCCAGAGTCTGTTTTATGCATCATTGGAATAGATATTTTGGAACCTGCTGGGCCTCTTGTATTAGTAAAACTTAAATAAGAAGTACCACCAACAGCATCTCTAAATTTATTACCAAATCTCAAAGTATGAATGAAGGCTGATGCATGTTCTATTTCACCATTCAATCCTACAGTGCCGGCTTTTCCATAAGCTAAAATTCTTTCAGGTGATCCAATTTCTTTAATCAATTCTGGAACTAAAATATCACCAAGTTTTGGAGCTAAATCTAAAATTATTGGTTTTAAGTCTTCCACGAATCCCTTGCTCGCCCAAGGATTTTTAAACACAGCAGCTACTGAAACTAATAAAACAGGTTCTTTAGCTGACTTTCCACCTTCAATGAAAGTCTTGTCTACAAATTTTGTAAACTTTCTAAGTTCTAAAGCCATTAACTTGCTTTTTCTATATTAGAGGAGTCTAAATTTATTTTTGGAATTACTTCATCATTAAATAATTTGATACTTCTCATGCAAGCTTTATGTTCTATACCAGGAAAATTAGACCAAACTTGAAGATTCTGTAAATTCAACTCAGATTTTAATTCATTAATTTTATTAACAACATATTCAGGAGTGCCAAATAATAAATTTCTTTTATGTAAGAAATCATAATTTAAAAGATCTAATTTATGCTTTGTCTCTGGCAATTCTTCACCTGGGTCCATATGATTTCCTAACCCTCTCCAATGACAAACCCATTTCATATAATCAATGATATGTTTACCTGCCATTTTTTCTGCTTCTTCCATAGTTTCAGCAACAAACATATCTCTCACTAAAGATATACCTTCGCCTAGTGGAACATCTCTATTTTCAGCTTTTGATTTTGCGTCTCTATATATCTCAAATCTTTTTTTAAGAGCTTTAACAGTTGGTATCCACATAATTGTATTTAAACCATTTTGTGCAGCCCACTCAATTGATCTAGCTCCATCAACAACTTGCCATATAGGTGGATGGGGTGATTGTTTAGGTTTAGGAACAATACTTATTTTTTTTATTTCATTCGTTTTGGTGTCTAAAAATTTTTCACTTGGAGGACTCATGTCATGTTGCCAAACAAAGTTTGGTGATGGATAAGTGTAAAATTCTCCCTTGTGACTAAAAAAATCTTCAGTCCAAGCTTTTTTCATAATTGTTAATGACTCTTCAAATAACCTAAAGTTTTTAGCTTGGTCTTTAAGATCAGCTTCTTTATTCATATTAATTGCTTCTCTTCCATAGATTCCTCTTCCAATACCAACATCGACTCTACCACCAGATAATTGATCAAGTAATGCCACATCTTCAGCTAGACGAATTGGATTATGAAATGTAATTACATTACAAGCTTGGCCAATTCTAATTTGTTTAGTTCTAGCTGCCGCATCAACACCCATCATCAATGGGTTTGTACAAGACTCCATTCCTTCATGATTAAAATGATGCTCGGTATACCAAATAGAATTCCAATTATTTTCGTCACAATAAGTTGTAATCTCTTTAACTTCATCAAGAAGTTGATTATAGGGTTTATGATCCCAATTTGTAGTGTTGCAAAAATATCCAAATTTCATTCGAACCTCCTTAAATAATTAAATCTAAGACGATTGATCCCACTTTCGTATTTTGTAAATATCGACGAGTTATGTATCGCTCAAACAAGACTGTAATTTAACTAGACTATTTAATCAATATATATTTAATCAAGCTTTAAATGAAATTAACTAAGATAGAACCAAAATATCTAGAAAAGCATAATCCGAGGGTAGGGTTAATTACATTGGCTAGTGATTTTAGAATCGAAAAAGATTTTAATAATGTAATTTATGACAAGGACGTAGATTTATACTGTAATAGAATTCAATGCCACAATCCCTTAACAAATGAAACTCTAAAAAAAATGGCAAATGATATTCCTAAAGTCACAAAAGATATTTTACCAGATCAAAAATTAGATTGTGTTGCATATGGCTGTACCTCAGGAACAATTGCGGCAGGTTATCAATTAATCCATGACAAAGTAAATTTAGCCAAACCAAATACCAAAGTTACAACACCAATAACATCTACTATAAAAGCGTTGAAAAGTTTAAAGATAAAAAGATTGTCAATTTTTACTCCTTATACAGATGAGATTAATCAATCAGTAATCGATTATTTTAAAAAAGAAAATATTGAAATTGATGAACTTTCTTATTTTGACATAGCCTCTGATCTGGATATTGGTAAAGTTGATCCACAGCATGTATTTGATACGCTTGCAAAAATTGATTTATCAAAGAGCGATGCTTTATTTGTTTCTTGTACTGCCTTACCAGTGCTTTCTGTGATTAATGAATTAGAAAAAAAAATGACCAAAGTTGTTTTATCGAGCAATCAAACTTTAATTTGGGATACACTTAAGGAGATTAATTATAATAATAAAGTTGAAGGTTTTGGTGAATTATTTAATAATTAATTTATGAATTTTACTAACGAAGAGTACAAAATAAGATTAAAAAAAGTTAAAGATTCAATGCAGTCGAAAGGTATTGAGCTTTTAATTTCACAAGACCCATCTAATATGAATTATCTAACAGGTTATGATGCTTGGTCGTTTTATTATGCTCAATGTGTAATTGTACATATTAATGCAGATGAACCGATTTGTTTTGTTAGAAATCAAGATGCAGGTGGCGCATATATTAAAACTTATCTAAAAGATGAAAATATAATCAAGTATCATGAAAAATATATTCATACCTGGCCACTTCATCCTTACGATGCACTTGTAGATTTTATAAAAGAGAGAAAGTGGGATAAACTTTCAGTCGGATTGGAAATGGATAGTCACTATTTCACAGCTTATTGTTATGAGAAAATTAAACAAGGATTACCAAATGCAAAAGTTCTAGATTGTGAACGGTTAGTTAATTGGGCGAGAGTAGTAAAATCAGATGCTGAGATAAAGTTTATGAAAGCAGCAGCTCAAATAACTGAATTAGGAATGAAGAAAGCTTTTGATGCTATAAATCCTGGAGTAAGACAATGTGATGCAGTTTCAGAAATATATACTACATTAATAAAAGGAACTCCTGAGTTTGGGGGAGATTACTCATCTATAGTTCCAATGATACCAACTGGAAAAGGCACATCAGCCTCACATTTAACCTGGTCCGAAGATAAGTTTGTTGAAGGTGAAGCAACAATAATAGAGTTATCAGGAGTTAATAAAAAATATCATTGCCCAATGGCTCGAACTGTTTTACTTGGAAAACCAGATCAAAAAAAAGTTGATACTATGAAAAAAACAAATGAAGCACTTCAAGCAGGAATAGATTTGGTTAAAGCAGGAAATACTGCTGATGATGTTGCCCAGGCTTTTTGGAAAATATTAGATAAGTATGGAATAGAAAAAACTTCTAGAACTGGATATTCAATTGGTATTGGATATCCACCTGATTGGGGTGAACATACTCTAAATATATCTAAAGGCGACATGACTGTGCTACAAACTAATGTTACTTTTCATATGATTGCTGTGATGCAGTTTGGAAATTGGGGAGTAGAAGCATCAGAAGCAATAAGAGTTACTGATAAAGGAGCAGAATTATTTTGTAACTTTTCTAAAGAACTTCATATTAAAAGCTAGATATTAGGGGTTGATATTTATTCTCACAAATGTTTTAAATTCAGTAAATTATTTCAATGAACAAAGAATTCGTTAAATTTGATAAAGTAGATAAAAGTTACGATGGTAAAATACTAGTCGTAAAGGATCTTCAGTTAGATATTGAGGAAGGTGAATTTGTTACAATGTTAGGACCCTCTGGCTCAGGTAAAACTACTTGTCTAATGATGTTAGCAGGATTTGAAACACCAACTCATGGTGAAATTTATTTAGATGGAAGAGCAATATCAAGTATTCCACCTCATAAGAGAGGTATAGGAATGGTATTTCAAAATTACGCTTTGTTTCCTCACATGACAGTTTATGAAAATTTAGCATTTCCATTAAGAGTTAGAAAAATTCCAAAAGATGAAGCAGATAAAAAAATTGATAAAGCATTGTCAATGGTGTCTCTGCAAGGTTTTGCTGATAGGATGCCAGGCCAATTGTCAGGTGGACAACAACAAAGGGTAGCCGTTGCAAGATCTTTAGTATTTGATCCACAATTAGTCTTAATGGATGAACCTTTAGGAGCCTTAGATAAAAATTTAAGAGAGAGTATGCAATATGAAATTAAACATATTCATGAAAGTATTGGTGTAACAGTTGTTTATGTTACTCATGACCAAAGTGAAGCTTTAACAATGTCAAATAGAATTGCAGTTTTTAATGATGGAAAAGTTCAACAACTATCAAGCCCTGATGAATTATACGAAAAGCCAGTTAACTCTTTTGTTGCAGAATTTATTGGAGAAAATAATACTTTTGCTGGCGAGGTTTCAGATATCTCAGGTGGGAAATGTAAAGTAAAGGTAGCTAACACAGAAATATTAGCAAACCCAATATCTGTAAAAGGAAAAGGTGAAAAAACAAAAATTTCTCTTAGACCTGAAAGGGCATTGATTAATCCAAATGACAAAATGGATAATATCCACTCTGGAAAAATTGAAGAAGTGATATATCATGGAGATCACACAAGGGTTCGTATTAATCTTTTAGGTAATGATCAATTTATTCTAAAAGTTCCAAATAGTTCAGCCAATATGGATATCAAACTTGGTAAAGATATCAAAATTGGATGGAACAGTGATGATGCAAGAGCGTTAGACCCAAAATAAACAACCTCAAATCTTTATATAATATAGTCAAATGGGCTGTTGACTCTCTTAATCGATCTTGTTGTAATCACTTTTTTTAAAAAACGTTTAAACGGAGGAAAAATGAAAACAATTAGTAAATTATTACTAGCCATTTCTTTTGCTATCTCTGTAACTACTTCAGCATTTGCAGTAACTGCAGTGTCTTGGGGTGGAGCTTACACAGAGTCTCAAAAGTTAGGGTATGGTGATCCTACTGCTAAGAAACTTGGTATAGAAATTAACTGGGTTGATTATTCAGGTGGATTATCTGAGATCAAAGCACAAAAAGAAGCTGGCGCAATTACGTGGGATATTATTGACGTGTTTGCAATGGATACTATCAATGGATGTGACGAAGGATTATTTGTTGAATTCGATTTTGACAAAGACTTCCCGCCTGCACCAGATGGAACTCCTGCAAGTAAAGACTTCTTTACTTCAATGCCAAGTAAATGTGCTGTAGGAAACATCTTATATTCTTGGAACTACGCTTATAACAAAAACAATGTTAAAGGTACTCCAAAGACTATAAAAGATTTCTTTAACACTAAAAAATTCCCTGGAAAAAGAGCTATCTACAAAAGCGCTCTAACAAACTTAGAGATCGCTTTAGCTGCAGATGGTATCAAACCAGGAAAAGGTGGAGCAAAAATCTACAAAGCTTTAGAAACAGAAAAAGGTGTTGAAAGAGCTATGAACAAGATCAAAAAATTATGTACAGATCCAAAAGGTGGATGTGTATTTTGGTCTGCAGGTGCTCAACCGCCAGAATTATTAGTTTCAGGTGAAGTTGTAATGGCTACAGGTTGGAATGGTAGATTCTTCAATGCAGAAGTTGGAGAAGGTGCACCAATCGTACAAGTATGGGATGGACAAGGTCTTGACTATGAATATTTCGTTCAAGTTAAGGGTGGACC
>CACPGM010000013.1 GCA_902633535.1 uncultured Pelagibacteraceae bacterium
ATTTATAATATCATATCTAAAAACATTAATTCAAAAATTATTGAATGCGTTGGGCCAGAAGTGATTACATTTAAAGAAATTCTTCTTAGATTATTAAGTTTAATTGAAAAAAAAAGGTTACTAGTACCTATGCCTTTGACTATAGCAGCTATTACTGCAAAAATATTTCAGTTATTTCCAAACCCTATTCTTACAGAAGATCAATTAAGGCTACTTAAATATGATAATGTTTTATCAAATAAATATAAAAGTAACTTTGATATTGGATTACGAAGTAAAAAAAATTTTGATGAAGAAGTAAAAAAATATTCTTATATGTGGCGTGAAGGTGGGCAATTTTCAACTTTTAAGTATACTTCTAAAGATAATAATTAAAATAGATTAGGCAGATTGAATTTTTTTTCCAATAAATTCTGGAACATCTTCCTTTTCCGTAACCTCCTCTTTTTTACCTTTGGGCTGATAAGCATAAAGTAAATGAAGTTTACAGTAAGAAAAATCTTTTAAAGAAGATCTTCCACAAAAATAAAAATTTTTTTCGTCAGGGTGTCCTAGAGGCCATTTACAGGAATTTTCATCTAGTTCTTCCAATTGTTTTGGATTTTCTGGCTCAAAGTCTTTTTCAATAATTAGTGATTTAAATTTACTTTTTCTTCCTCTTTTAGATTTAGTATTGCCTTCTTCTAATGAGGTTTCAAAATTTTTATTCGATGTTGCAGTTCTTGTTTTAATTTTTGCTGAAAGTTTTAATCTATGAGCTTTTCCAATAACTGCATTTCTACTAATACCACCAATTATCTCTGCAATTTGGCTTGCAGTATTGCCTTTACCCCAAAGCTCTTTTAATTTGTTTACTTTTTCGTCATTCCAGCTCATAATCTATATATAGTGTTTTGTTTTTTATAAATAACAATATACTGAAACATTATTATAATAAACAACCAAAAATGATGAGTTATCAACAAAATATAATTAAATTTGGCGAATATATATTTCAATCATAACTTGTATCTAAGAATTAAAATTTATAAAAACAAATTTAACTTATGAGTTATTTAGCAAAAAATTATAATAGAAAAAAAATTTCCTTTACATACGGCAAAGGCAGTTATCTCTATACAATTGATGGCAAAAAATATTTGGATTTTGTACAAGGCATAGCTGTAAATTGTTTGGGTCACGCTCATCCAAAATTAGTTAAAACCATTAAAGATCAATCAAAAAAACTATGGCATGTTTCTAATGCTTTTCAAATTCCAGAGGGGGAAAAATTAGCTAAAAAATTATGCCAAAAAACATTTGCTGATTATGTAATGTTTCAAAATAGTGGTGCAGAGGCCACAGAGGCAGCCATAAAGGTAGCTAGAAGATATTTTTATTCAATTGGAAAACCCAATAAAACAAGAATTTTATGTGTGAAAAATTCATTTCATGGAAGAACTTTAGCCACAATTTTTGCAAGTGGTTCTAAAAAATGACAGAGGGCTTCGGGCACGTTGGTGGTTTTGACCATTTTGTCTTTGGAAACCATAAATCTTTGAAAAAAAAGATCACTAAAAATACAGCTGCAATTATGATCGAAACTATAATGGGTGAGGGCGGTATTAAAGTGATACCAGACTGGTGTTTAAAAGAATTGAGAAAGTTATGTAATAAAAAAAAGATATTACTAATCTTAGATGAAGTACAATGTGGAGTCTCGCGATCTGGTGATTTTTTTGCTTTTGAAAAATCTAAAGTAAAACCTGATATTGTGCCTATTGCCAAAGGTATTGGAGGTGGATTTCCTATTGGTGCAGTTCTTATGAATAAAAAAGTTGCTTTAGGAATGACTCCAGGCTCTCATGGTTCTACATTCGGAGGGAATCCCTTAGCTATGGCAGTTGGAAATTCAGTTATGGATATAGTTTCAAGTAAAAAGTTTTTAGACAATATAAGAAATCTATCAAAATATTTTATTTTAAATTTAAATTTGTTGAAAAAAAAATATCCTAGTATTGTTAAAGAGATAAGAGGCAAAGGTTTACTAATTGGGATACAACTTTACAAAGATCAAGCAATGTTTATCAAGAAACTAATGGATAATAAATTATTAACCATACGTGCAGCTGAAAATGTTGTTAGGATTTTACCACCATTAAATGTTAAAAAAAAAGAAATAGACCAAGCTTTGATGGTTATAAATAAAGTCTGTTCAGAACTTAAATAGAAATGAAACATTTTATAAATTTAAAAGATATACCTGCAAAGGATTTAAGAAAAATAATTATTGATGCAAAAAAAAGAAAAAGTTCTAGAAAAAAACTAAATAATCTTGATATTGATAAAGGAGCACCCTTAAAAGGAAAATTGTTAATACAGATGTTTGAAAAATCAAGCTTAAGAACTAGATTGAGTTTTTATTTAGCAATTAAACAACTCGGAGGTAGCACTTTAACGCTGAGACCAGATGAGCTGCATTTGTCTCAAGGTGGTGAAAGCATTAAAGATACAGCCAAAATATTATCTAATTTTGGTAATGCATTTATGCTCAGAACAGACAGTGATAAAAAATTAGAAGAATTTAGAAAATATTTATCAATACCAATTATTAATGGATTGAGCCCTAGCTCTCATGCAACACAAATTTTATCTGATGTTTTTACTATTGAAGAAATTAAAAAAAAATCAATATCAAAATTAAATATTAGCTGGATTGGAGATTCTAATAATGTTTTAAATAGTTTAATTGCAGCATCAATCAAATTTTCATTTAAATTAAATATTGGTTGTCCAAAAAAGTATCATCCTAATAAAAATATTTTAAGTTATATAAAGAAAAATAAAAATAAAGTTTCTTTACACATAGATGCAAAAAAAGCAGCAATTGGAGCTGATGTTATTTTTTCAGATAAAGTGATATCAATGAATGATAAAGTTAATAAGATTAAAAAATTAAAACATTTTGAAAAATTCAAGATTGATAAAAAATTAATGAGTTTTGCCAAAAAAGATTGCATTTTTCTTCATTGTTTGCCAAGAGGAAAAGAGGTTGATGAAAAAGTTTTTTCAAGCAAACAATCAAAAGTTTGGCAACAAGCTCTTAATAGAGTACATGTGCAAAAATCTATATTGCTTTATTGCTTTGGTAAATTAAGGTAATGGTAATGGATTATCAGAATTTTGATTTAAATATAAGATAACTGAAGCCCTATCTTTTTCTTTTCTTAAACCAGCAAAAGCCATTTTAGTTCCTTTAATCCACTTGGCTGGTTTTGTTAAGTAGCCATTTAACTCTTCGAATGTCCATACTTTTCCATACCCAGAAAGTGCTTTTGAATATTTATAATCGTTTACATCTCCAATCTGTCTGCCAACAACATTATATAAGGCAGGACCAATGATTAAAAAAGGAGATATGAAATCTTCAAAATGGATTAAAGCATATGAAGACGGTAACGTTGATATTGGATTAAAATGTGGTTTTTCAGGAAAAGCTCAAATAGGTAAAGGTATGTGGGCAATGCCTGATAAAATGAAAGAGATGATGAAAGAAAAAATTAACCATTTAAAAGCTGGAGCAAATTGTGCATGGGTTCCATCTCCTACAGCAGCTTCATTACATGCACTTCACTATCATCAGATAAATATATTTGAAGAACAAAAAAAAATTAAAAATCGCGAACAAGCTAAATTAGATGATCTTTTGAATGTTCCAATAGTCAATAAACCCAGTTGGTCAGAGGAAGAAATAAATAAAGAAATTTCAAATTCTGCTCAAACTTTATTGGGGTATGTTGTGCGATGGATTGATCAAGGAATAGGTTGTTCTAAAGTTCCTGATATAAATGATATTGGTCTGATGGAAGATAGGGCAACTTTAAGAATTTCATCTCAACATATTGCAAATTGGATTCACCATGGAATAACAACCGAAATAAAAGTTTTGAAAATAATGAAAGAAATGGCAAAGGTTGTCGACAAACAAAACAAGAGCGATATAAGATATATGAATATGAGTGACGATTATGATAGATCAAGAGCATTTAAAACAGCATGTGACCTAATTTTTAAAGGAAAAGAGCAACCATCTGGTTATACAGAACCGCTCTTACATTTAAATAGATTAAAAAGAAAAATTAATCAGAATTAGATTTTAAATTTGATCTGTTTTTAAATGCAGAAAATAAAGTTCCGTCGTCTAAACTTTCGATTTCACCACCTACTGGCAGGCCTTGGGCTAACTTAGTTATTTTAACATTAATATTTTTTAAACTATCTTGAATATAATATGCTGTTGTCTGACCCTCGACTGTTGCACTAGTAGCTAAAATAACCTCTTCAATTCCATCTCTATTAACCCTTTCTACCAGTGAATTAATTAAAAGATCTTCTTTCCTATGACTCATTGATGTGATGGTGCCTCCGAGTATATGAAAATAACCTTTATAAATATTTGAATTTTCAATAGACCATTGATCAGCTAAATCTTCTACAACACAAATCTTATTAAATTTTTCTTTTATATTCTCGCAATTAGTACAGCCATCAGTATTTGATTTAAGTGAACCACATAAATTACATCTTGAAACATTTTTATATACTTGGGCTAAAGTATTAACCATAGGTTTAATCAATTCATCCCTATTATTAATCAATTTTAAAACTATTCGCTTTGCAGACTTTGGGCCTAGGCCAGGGAGTTTGGAAATAATTTTTATTAAGTCTTCTATTTCAGTGATGTTTTGCATTTATTATAAGGGCCATTTAAACCCAGGAATACCAAAGCTACTTGTAGCTTTAGATATTTCATCAGTCGTTTTAGATTTTAATTGGGCTTTTGCGTTATTATGTGCTGCAACTATCAAATCCTCGACAATCGATTTTTCTTCCTTTAAAATTTCATCAGATATTTCTATTTTATGCATCTCACCTTCCCCGTCTAAAACTATTTTTACTGAGTTTGAACCCGCAACTCCTTCTGCTTTTATATTTTTAATTTTCTCTTGGCTTTCTTTCATCTTAGCTTCAAGTTCTTTGGCTTTATCAATTATTTTTGTAAAATCAGTCATCTTTAATCATCTTTTTTAATTTTTTTTATATCAATTAATTCCGCATCAGAAAAATAATTCAGCATATTTTTATATAAATATGATTTTTTCGCTTTTTCAATCAATTCTTTTTTTTTATTTTTTTCCTTATCTTTTATAGATATTTCTCCTTTAGATTTACTAAAACTTATAATCCATCTTTGATTAGTCCACTCAAGAAGTTTTGTTGACAAATCTTTAACAAAATTTTTATCTAAATTATCATTAAACGAAATTTCAATTCTGCCGTTTTCAAATTTTACAAGGTTTACGTTATTTTCCAAATCATATTTTAATTTTATTTCCTTTTTTGAGTAACAAACATCAAATAAATCTTTGAAGGAGTTTATAGAAATTTCATTAATTACTTTTGTTTCTATTTTTGTTTGTGGTTTAATCTTTTTTTCTTGGGATACATTTTTAATTTGGTCAATAGTATCTTTGCTTAGAGTTCTGGGAGAGGCACTATCATGATCATTTTTGATCATTTCATTATTGTTATCTTTATTAAGAGGTTTAAAACCACCCAAATGTATCAATCTTAGTAAAAACATTTCAATCGACAAATGTTGATTAGAAACAATATCTAACTCATCTAAAGTTTGGATTGTAAATTGCCAAAATAAAATCAGCACTTCACTATTGATGTCATTTGATATTTCTTTAATATTACTGAACTCTTCATCGTTCAATGTAAAGTTTGTACTCTCTAGTGTAAGTGCATTGATGTTCTTAAAATAATATAAAATTTCTAAAAAATCATTTATAAATATTTTTGGTTCAACACCCTGATCATAAATTTTTCTATACCTTTCTATCACTTTATTTTGATCTCCCTGAAGTATTAACTTAAATAATTCTATTAATTGAGATTTATCAAAATAACCAAATATTTTTTGTGCTGCACTAAGATCTAATTCTTTTTCATTATCAATACTTAGTAAAGCTCTATCAAGTAAAGATAATGCATCTCTGACGGATCCTTCAGATATTTTTACAATTAATTTTAAAGCTTCATCAGAAGCTTTTCCGTTTTCTTTATCTTTTATTTTTTTTATAAACTCAAAAAGTTCCATTGATTTAATTCGTGACAAATCAAATCTTTGACATCTAGATACAACAGTAATTGGTATTTTTTTAATTTCAGTAGTTGCAAAAATAAATTTTAAGTATTCGGGTGGCTCCTCAAGAGTTTTTAATAAAGCATTAAATGCTTGCTTACTAAGCATATGTACTTCATCAATGATAAAAATTTTATATTTTGATGATGTGGGCCCATATCTTGAAAATTCTATTAAATCTCTGACATCATCAACACCTGTTTTGCTTGCTGCATCCATTTCTAAAACGTCTATGTGACTTGAGTTTGCGATTGCATCACAATTTTCACATAAATCATTCTCACATAAATTTTCAATTCCATTTAAACAGTTTAAGGATTTTGCAACTATTCTAGCTATTGTTGTTTTTCCAATTCCTCTAATTCCGGTAAAAAGGTATGCATTAGGTACTTTGTTTGCTTTTATGGAATTAATAATAGTTTCTGCAACTACCTGCTGGCCGATTAAATCATTAAATGTTTGCGGTCTATATTTAAGTGCTAAAACTTTTGAATTTTTGTTCATTATCTATAACTTTAGGAGACTAGAACCTGAATAACTGTCTCTACGATTGCTTCCGTTAAGATCTGGTCGGGTTCAAGCAGCATTCACCTCTAGCCTCCAAAACTATTATAGCAGTAATGATTTCTAATCTACAAGAAAAGATTAAAATTTATTTTTCTCTTAATTTGTCAGCTTCAAAAACACCTAGGACGTGAAAATCCTGACAGTGTAGTCCTAATTCCTCTAAAGATTTTTGTACTTTAGGATCTTCTATATGACCGTCAAGGTCACATAAAAAAAAGTATGAATCGAACGAATTTTTTTCTGGATAACTTTGTAATTTTGTTAAATTTACTCCATTAATCGCAAAACCACCTAAAGATTGATAAAGAGCTGCAGGTTTGCTTTTTAATTTAAATAAAAATGATGTGATATATTTTTTTTCACCAAACTCAGGTTGAGAAATATTTTTTCCCATTATCAAAAATCTTGTTGAATTTCCTTTTTCATTTTCAATATTATTCTTAATTATGTCTAAATTGTAAGTTTTAGCACTTAACGAAGATGCAATTGCAGCTTTCGTTTTATCCTTGCTTTTTGAAATCATTTCAGCAGATCCAGCTGTATCTGCTCTAACATGTTCTGTTAAATTATTGGATTTTATAAAATTAGAACATTGAGATAATGCTTGACCATGTGAATAAACATCTTTTATTTCTGAAATTTTAGCTCCAGGAATGCCTAATAAATTATGTTCAATCTTTTGAAAATACTCAGCATAAATATTCAATCTATATTCAAAAATAAGATATTCTATTCCTATGTTGCCAGTAATTCTGTTTGACTCAGGAATTATTATTCTAGAACTTGCATCTTTTGAAGCATTTAAGAAACATTCATCAAAAGTTTTGCATGGTATAATTTGAGCTTTTGAATCAACTGACAAAGCTGCCAAGTGTGAATAAGCCCCAAATGTTCCTTGAAAAAATATTTTACTCATTTCAAATTATATTCCATTATTTTTTTTATAGCTACAAAATCCTCTTTTGTATCTACTCCTATTGGAGATTCTTTTGCAAGAGAAACATTTATTTTAATATTGTTATCTAATGCTCTTAGTTGTTCTAATCTATTTTTGATTTCATTTTGTGATTGATTTAAAGAAACAAAATTTTTAAGAGTTTTTAATTTATAGCAATAAATTCCTAGGTGGTGATAAACGTTAACCCTCTGACTGGTTAATTTTCTCATAAAATTTATTGCCTCTGGAAATTCTGAATTTGCTAAACTTTGTTTTGTAAGAACCTTTACCACATTTTCATTTTGAAAAAATTTTTTGTCTTCAATTTTTGAAGCTAAAGTGCCCATTTCAGAATTCGATTTAATCATTTGATTATGTAAATTTTTTATGTCTTCAATATTCATTAAAGGTTCGTCACCTTGAAGATTCATAATTAATTCAATATCTGGTTTTCCAATTTTTTTTAAAGCCTCATAAACTCTATCAGTTCCGGTTTTATGGTTATTATTAGTTAAAATAGCTTGACCACCATTTTTAATAACATCATCAATTATTTCTTGATCTTCAGTTGCTACATAGACTTCCCCAATATTAGCTTCTTTCGCTTTTTTATAGACATGGGAAATCATTGATAACCCTTTAATTTCTAACAAAGGTTTACCTGGTAATCTTGTGGCTGACAACCTTGAAGGAATTATTACTAATGTTTTCATTGGTCTTTTTTATTTTCCATTACAATATAAACAGAGGCAAAATTGTACATCAAAATATGTAAGCAATTTTATGTTTATAGTGTTATATGTTCAAAATAATTTTTAATAAAATGGATTCTTTTGAATTAAATAAAATAATAGCTGCAGTGCTCATGGTAGCACTTCTTGTAATTGGTATTGGAAAGCTGTCAGATGTAATATTTCATGTCGAAAAGCCAAAAACACCTGGCTATGCTGTTAATATCGAAGAAGCAATTACAGCTAGTGCCACCAGTTCAGAATCAGTAGAGGAAAAAATTGACATAGCTGCTTTGATGTCCATTGGCGATCTTGCGGTCGGTGAAAAAGTTTTTAAAAAATGTGCAGCTTGTCACTCGATAGTCAAAGGTGGAAAGAATAACATTGGTCCTGCCTTATATAATGTTGTTGGCAGACAGATTGGAGATGTAAACGATTATAAATATTCAAAAGCACTTTCTGGGTATGGAAAAGTATGGACATTCGAAGAGTTAAATGGCTACTTAACAAAACCAGCCAAGTGGATTAAAGGAACTAAAATGGCTTTTGCTGGTTTAAGAAAAGAAAAAGATAGGGCTTCAGTTATCTTATATTTAAATCAAAATTCTGATAATCCATTACCATTACCTTAATTTACCAAAGCAATAAAGCAATATAGATTTTTGCACATGTACTCTATTAAGAGCTTGTTGCCAAACTTTTGATTGTTTGCTTGAAAAAACTTTTTCATCAACCTCTTTTCCTCTTGGCAAACAATGAAGAAAAATGCAATCTTTTTTGGCAAAACTCATTAATTTTTTATCAATCTTGAATTTTTCAAAATGTTTTAATTTTTTAATCTTATTAACTTTATCATTCATTGATATCACTTTATCTGAAAAAATAACATCAGCTCCAATTGCTGCTTTTTTTGCATCTATGTGTAAAGAAACTTTATTTTTATTTTTCTTTATATAACTTAAAATATTTTTATTAGGATGATACTTTTTTGGACAACCAATATTTAATTTAAATGAAAATTTGATTGATGCTGCAATTAAACTATTTAAAACATTATTAGAATCTCCAATCCAGCTAATATTTAATTTTGATATTGATTTTTTTTTAATTTCTTCAATAGTAAAAACATCAGATAAAATTTGTGTTGCATGAGAGCTAGGGCTCAATCCATTAATAATTGGTATTGATAAATATTTTCTAAATTCTTCTAATTTTTTATCACTGTCTGTTCTGAGCATAAATGCATTACCAAAATTAGATAATATTTTGGCTGTATCTTTAATGCTTTCACCACCTTGAGACAAATGCAGCTCATCTGGTCTCAGCGTTAAAGTGCTACCTCCGAGTTGTTTAATTGCTAAATAAAAACTCAATCTAGTTCTTAAGCTTGATTTTTCAAACATCTGTATTAACAATTTTCCTTTTAAGGGTGCTCCTTTATCAATATCAAGATTATTTAGTTTTTTTCTAGAACTTTTTCTTTTTTTTGCATCAATAATTATTTTTCTTAAATCCTTTGCAGGTATATCTTTTAAATTTATAAAATGTTTCATTTCTATTTAAGTTCTGAACAGACTTTATTTATAACCATCAAAGCTTGGTCTATTTCTTTTTTTTTAACATTTAATGGTGGTAAAATCCTAACAACATTTTCAGCTGCACGTATGGTTAATAATTTATTATCCATTAGTTTCTTGATAAACATTGCTTGATCTTTGTAAAGTTGTATCCCAATTAGTAAACCTTTGCCTCTTATCTCTTTAACAATACTAGGATATTTTTTTTTCAACAAATTTAAATTTAAAATAAAATATTTTGATAGATTTCTTATATTGTCTAAAAACTTTTTACTTGAAACTATATCCATAACTGAATTTCCAACTGCCATAGCTAAGGGATTCCCTCCGAATGTAGAACCATGAGAGCCTGGAGTCATTCCTAAAGCAACTTTTTTATTCATAAGAACTGCACCAATAGGAAATCCACCTCCAATACCTTTGGCAATAGGCACAATATCAGGTTTTACTTTAGATTTTTCAAAAGCAAAAAAATCACCAGATCGCGAGACTCCACATTGTACTTCATCTAAGATTAGTAATATCTTTTTTTTATTACATAACTTTCTCAATTCTTTTAAACACCAGTCTGGTATCACTTTAATACCGCCCTCACCCATTATAGTTTCGATCATAATTGCAGCTGTATTTTTAGTGATCTTTTTTTTCAAAGATTTATGGTTTCCAAAGACAAAATGGTCAAAACCACCAACGTGCCCGAAGCCCTCTGTCATTTTTTAGAACCACTTGCAAAAATTGTGGCTAAAGTTCTTCCATGAAATGAATTTTTCACACATAAAATTCTTGTTTTATTGGGTTTTCCAATTGAATAAAAATATCTTCTAGCTACCTTTATGGCTGCCTCTGTGGCCTCTGCACCACTATTTTGAAACATTACATAATCAGCAAATGTTTTTTGGCATAATTTTTTAGCTAATTTTTCCCCCTCTGGAATTTGAAAAGCATTAGAAACATGCCATAGTTTTTTTGATTGATCTTTAATGGTTTTAACTAATTTTGGATGAGCGTGACCCAAACAATTTACAGCTATGCCTTGTACAAAATCCAAATATTTTTTGCCATCAATTGTATAGAGATAACTGCCTTTGCCGTATGTAAAGGAAATTTTTTTTCTATTATAATTTTTTGCTAAATAACTCATAAGTTAAATTTGTTTTTATAAATTTTAATTCTTAGATACAAGTTATGATTGAAATATATATTCGCCAAATTTAATTATATTTTGTTGATAACTCATCATTTTTGGTTGTTTATTATAATAATGTTTCAGTATATTGTTATTTATAAAAAACAAAACACTATATATAGATTATGAGCTGGAATGACGAAAAAGTAAACAAATTAAAAGAGCTTTGGGGTAAAGGCAATACTGCAAGCCAAATTGCAGAGATAATTGGTGGTATTAGTAGAAATGCAGTTATTGGAAAAGCTCATAGATTAAAACTTTCAGCAAAAATTAAAACAAGAACTGCAACATCGAATAAAAATTTTGAAACCTCATTAGAAGAAGGCAATACTAAATCTAAAAGAGGAAGAAAAAGTAAATTTAAATCACTAATTATTGAAAAAGACTTTGAGCCAGAAAATCCAAAACAATTGGAAGAACTAGATGAAAATTCCTGTAAATGGCCTCTAGGACACCCTGACGAAAAAAATTTTTATTTTTGTGGAAGATCTTCTTTAAAAGATTTTTCTTACTGTAAACTTCATTTACTTTATGCTTATCAGCCCAAAGGTAAAAAAGAGGAGGTTACGGAAAAGGAAGATGTTCCAGAATTTATTGGAAAAAAAATTCAATCTGCCTAATCTATTTTAATTATTATCTTTAGAAGTATACTTAAAAGTTGAAAATTGCCCACCTTCACGCCACATATAAGAATATTTTTTTACTTCTTCATCAAAATTTTTTTTACTTCGTAATCCAATATCAAAGTTACTTTTATATTTATTTGATAAAACATTATCATATTTAAGTAGCCTTAATTGATCTTCTGTAAGAATAGGGTTTGGAAATAACTGAAATATTTTTGCAGTAATAGCTGCTATAGTCAAAGGCATAGGTACTAGTAACCTTTTTTTTTCAATTAAACTTAATAATCTAAGAAGAATTTCTTTAAATGTAATCACTTCTGGCCCAACGCATTCAATAATTTTTGAATTAATGTTTTTAGATATGATATTATAAAT
>CACPGM010000014.1 GCA_902633535.1 uncultured Pelagibacteraceae bacterium
CCTTTTTTTATAATATTTCTTTAATTGTTGGATATTTTCATTTCTTGCTGCTAAGTAAAGAAGTAAGTCAGTCATTTTGTTAAAGTTAGAATTTTTATTTAAGATAAGTTTTCTAATTTTTTCTGAATTGATATTTCCGCCTGGCTCTCTAATTTTAATAAATTTAATTTTTTTTTTTTTTAAATATTTAGAAACATTAGCTATATGATGGCTTTTGCCACTTCCTTCAATTCCCTCAAAAACAATTACAAGGTTTTTAAACATCGCCCCAGATTAAATAATTCAACGATTTAATTAATCTAGTAAAAATATTAACTTTATCTACATTTTTAAAAGCTAAAAGTTCGTATTCACCCACTAGCTCTTCATCATAAACTACTCTAAATTTACCAACTATATCATCTTTTTTAATTGGAGCTTCAATGGGGCCATCATACTTTAAGGATATTTTAAGTAATCTTTTTTTTGCTTTTTTAATGGTTTTGTAAATGTCTTCATTTACATAGACTTCAACTTGACTTTTCTTGCCAAGCCAAACATCAATTTTATCTATAGGCTTTTCTGATTTATTAATTTGTATTAGATCAAAATTTGTCAAACCATATGTTAAAAGTTTAGAACTTTCTCTTGATCTTGAATTTTTTGTCTCAAATCCACTTCCAACAGCTATTAATCTTCTTCCATTTCTTTCTAATGATGATGCTAGAGAATATCTTTCTACTGCCAAATATCCAGTTTTAATACCATCAACACCTAAATTTTTATATAATAGTGGATTACGATTACCTTGAGTAATTGGATCGCCGCCTGTTCTATTCCATGTAAATTCTTTAATTGAAAACCATTCATAAAATTCAGGATGTTCTTTAATTAAATAGGAAGACATTTTAAGTATATCTCTAACTGTTGAATAGTTGTCCGGATCATTAATGCCAGATGAGTTAGCAAAATTAGTATTATCCATCCCTATCTCTTTAGCTTTAGATGTCATTAAAATTGAAAATTCCTCTTCAGTTCCCGCTATTCCTTCAGCAAGAGCAATACATGCATCATTACCTGAAGCAGTTATTATGCCATGTAATAAATTTTCAACAGAAACTTCATCACCAACCATAATAAACATTGAGGAATAACCTGATGTAGATAGTCTCCATGCTTTTTCAGAGACAACAAATTTGTCATCAAGCGATAAGTCTCCAGATTTAATGAGATCAAAAGCAATAATTGATGTCATTATTTTCGTCATAGAAGCAGGATAAATTGATCTGTCTGGATCTTTTTCATATAAAATTTCACCTGACAAGTAATCCTGCAGTATTGCTGTTCTTGCTTTAATTTCTAAACTTGCAAAAGATGTAGATCCTGAAAATAAAACTAAATATATTGATATGAAAACAAATAGATTTCTAAACATTTTTTAATATTTCCAAATTTTCAAAGTAAAGTGAGCTCATTTTTTCAAAAGATTCCCTAAGAGAATTTATATCACTAAAAGGACCTATTAATACCCTATAATTAGTTTTTGAAAATTGAATTATTTTAATATCTTTTATAGATGTTTTTGATTTAATTCTATCAATCATTAATTGAGCTGTTTTTTTATAATAAAAATCAGCAACTTTTATTGAATAAGAAAACTTATCATTAAATTTTTTTTTTGTAATATCTTGATTTTCATTATTAAGGCTAATTATCTTAATTCCATCAATAGGCGCCTTATTAGCTATTTTTTTTTCTTCTTCAAAAGTTTTTGCTTTTTTTGCGATAAAAGTAGAATTTTTAGAGATTAAAGTAATTTCTATAAATGGTTCTTCTACATTGAGCTCTAATGTTTCAGATATTCGATCAGTTATAACCGAATTATAAAAATTTGAAAATTTAACTTTATTGGATTTTACTTCAGCAATTAGTGATTTACCATTAACTGGGTTAGTTATTTTAACAAATGATTTTTTTTTTAAATATTTATGATAAATATTTAAAGATCTATTATCTAAAACTTTAATATTTAAATTTTCATTATATATTAGTCCAAAACCACTATTTCTATATTTTTTATCTAATTTTGAATTTATCGTTTTTGAACTTGTAGTGTCAAATTCAGTACAGCTATTTGCTAAAATAATAATTAATAAAATTAAAATATTTTTAAATTTCATTTTTAATTTTCTCTTTTAAAGTACAAACTGCTAAAGCAAATCTTAATGATCTATTCCATTTTAGAATAATTTCATAATTTTCAAAAACAACGTAAGCAGGACTTAATGTTTCAGCGTCTGGTATAATATCTTTGTCAGGTGTAATTATCGCTGCAACAAGATTTTTATCTAAAAAATCTAAATTAGTATAATTTTTAATATATTTTTTGAATGATTTAAGTTTTTTTTTACTATGGATTTTTTTTGCTGACACATTGAGAAGATCTCTTGGAATATTATTATTTAACTCAATCTTATAAAAGCATGGTTCATTATTTTTCCAACCCATTTTATTTAAATAATTAGCTGCAGATGGGTAAGCGTCTTCATTATTTTTTAAATCAATATAATTGTCTTTATTATGATCAATAGCATAATTAGTAATTGTGCTAGGCATAAATTGAAAAAAACCAAATGCACCAGCCCAGGATCCATACAATGTTTTATAATCAATCTTATTTGTGTCAATTAATTGAAGCAATAAAATAAGTTCATTCGTAAAAAACTCAGACCTTCTTTTATCAAAACTTAATGTTGCTAGAGATGAAAGAATATCCATTTTACCAACATAAGTCCCAAAATTTGTTTCAATGCCCATTAAAGATAAAAGCAATTCTTTCTCAACATCAAATTCTTTTTCAACTTTATTTATTAAATCATTATTATTTAAATAGAAATCAATTCCTTTATCTAATTTTTTTTTGGATGTTCTTTTACCAATATAAGTTTTTGTATCTTCATAAAACTCTGGTTGATATCGATCATATTCAATTACTTTAGGTAAAAACTTAATATTTACCATTACTAGATCAATAGTTTTTTCTGAAATATTATTTGATAAAGCTGTTTTCTTAAATTTATTTTTCCACTTATCAAAATTTAAATTATCATTTCCATAAGCTTTTGAAAAACTTAAAAATATTAAAAAAAAAATACTAATTTGTTTCATACAAATCTTTAAGATATATAATTACAGCAATCCAAATAATAATAAAACTTACAAATTTTACTAATGAAAAAACCTCATTATAATAAAAATAACCTAAAATGAACTGTAATGTAGGCGTAATATAAAATATCATACCAGTTGGTCCTAATCCAATTAGTTCAACGCCTCGAACATACAGAAATAATGGAATCACAGTCATTGGGCCAGCCAAAATTAAAAATAAACTAAATCCAGGATTTGCTAAATTAAAATCATTTGATCCATTTTTTACAACTAAATAAAATGCAACCAGAGCAAATGGAAAGATAAATAAACTTTCAACTAAGAGGCCAATATCTGTATCTACATTTATTTTTTTTCTAAGTAAATTGTAAAATGCCCAGCTTACAGCAACAACTAAACCAACCCATGGTAAACTCTTCAAATTTAAAAATAATAAAATTAAAATTGAAATAAAAACTAAAATGATTGAAAAAACTCTTTTATTATTTAATTTTTCTCTAAAAAAAATATAGCCTAATAAAACACTCAATATAGGCATTATGAAATAACCAAAACTTGCATCAATTATTCTTTCAGTTGCAACAGCATAAATCCAAATAGCCCAATTAATGAAAATTAAAAAACCTGAAAAAAATAGATAAACTAAATTTCTTTTATTTGATATCGTTTTTATAAAAATTCCCCATTTAGATAAAAATGTAGTAGTAAAAAACAACATTACAGCTGTCCATAAACATCTATGAACAACTAGCTCTATGTGTCCTATAAAAGATACAAGTTCAAAATATAATACTCCAATAAAACCCCACCAAAAAGATCCTAACGATGTAAGCAATAAACCTTTATTAAAATCTTTTTTCATAGATAACTTTAAGAATTAAATTATACATATGTTAAATAGACTATTTTATTGTTGAATTAAATATTTTTAATTATAAAAGCTTCTACGTGGAGAGATGGCTGAGCGGTTGAAAGCACCGGTCTTGAAAACCGGCAAAGGGGCAACTCTTTCCTGGGTTCGAATCCCAGTCTCTCCGCCACTATTTTTTATAAGTAAAACTTTTAAATAACTTGCCTACTTTTGTATTTAACAGGTTGTCCTCACTAATTAAATCATTATAGAATTTATAAAGAGTATCATCGTCAATATCTAAAAATTTTTCTAAATCCCTAAGATCATTATCGTCTAATTTATTTATATTTAATTCAACAAAAGATCCTATCAATTTATCCATTTCTTTAGTGCCTCTATATTGAGATCTATAAATTAATTTTTTTTTAAAATTAGTTATGTCGTTATTCATTAATTGACTATATTAATATTAAATGACTAATAATACATACAAATATTTATTATCTGATTTAAAAAGTCTAAAAGGTGTAGGAATTAAAACTTCAAATTTATTAAAAAAGAAAAAGATTAATAATATCTTTGATTTGTTATGGAAATTACCAAGATCATATACAGATCGAAGTATTTCTACAAAAATAAAGAATTTAAAAATTGGAGAAATTCAAACAATTACATTAATTCCTTTTAAATATAATTTTCCAAGAATCAGAAATCTACCTAATAAAGTATCGTGTAAAGATGAAAGTGGTCAACTAGATTGTATTTTTTTTAACAGCTTTGAGGGCTATATAAAAAAGATTTTACCACTCGACAAAGAAGTAACTATCAGCGGAAAAATAACTCAATTTAAAAATAGATATCAAATAACAAATCCAAAATACATATCTGAAAATGCATCATTAATTAAAGATAAACATAATAAATATTCTCTTACAGAGGGTATAACAGAAAAAGTGTACAACAATATAATTAATCAAATTTTGAAAAATATACCAAAATTAGATGAGTGGCATAGTCAGGATATATTAAAAAAGTTTGGGGGATTATCTTGGAATGATGCAATTATTGAACTTCATAAACCTGGCAATGTTGGTAATTATAAGTCGAATTTTTACAAAAGACTTGCCTATGACGAAATATTTGCTTCCTTTTTAGTTCATTCAGAAATTAGAAGGAAAATTAAAAAAGTTAAAAAAATTAAAAAAAACTTCGAATTAAAAAATCAAAATACTATTCTTTCAAAATTGAATTTTGATTTAACTAATGATCAAATTAAATCACTAGATGAAATAAATACTGATTTAAAGTCAAATCAAAAAATGTTTAGATTGTTACAAGGAGATGTGGGTAGTGGCAAAACAATTGTATCTTTATGTGCAGCTTTCAATGTAATCAAATCTAGTTTTCAAGTTGCTGTAATGACACCGACAGAAATTCTTACAAAACAACATTATAATTTAGCAAAGGAAATTTTTGACAAAAATATAAATATTGAAATGCTGTCTGGTAAATCTGGATATAAAGATAAAAAGATAATCCAAGAAAAATTAGCTAACGGAAAGATTGATATAATTTTTGGTACGCATGCAATATTTCAAAAAAAAATTTTATTCAAAAAATTAGGATTAATCATAATAGATGAACAACATAAGTTTGGTGTTAATCAAAGAAAAAAACTATCAGATAAAGGTGGTGATAATTGTGATGTTTTATTAATGTCAGCAACCCCAATTCCCAGAACATTAACAATGACTGTTTATGGCGACATGGATTTATCTATTATAAAAGAAAAACCAAAATCAAGAAAAGAAGTAAAAACCTATAGTAAACTTGAAACTAAAATAGATGAGGTTTTAAAATTTATTAATAAAGAAATTGATAATAATAATCAAATTTTTTGGGTTTGTCCTTTAATAGAGGAGTCAAAAAAATTAGATCATGCTTCTGCGGTACAAAAATATGAGTTTCTAAATAAGATATTTCCAAATCGAGTGGCATTAATTCATGGAAAAACTAATATTGAAGATAAAGAAAATATTTTAGAGAAATTTTTAAAAAAAGAGTTTAAAATTCTAGTATCAACAACAGTCATTGAAGTTGGTATAGATTTTCCAAATGCAAATGTAATGATTATAGAAAATGCTAACAAATTTGGACTGTCTCAGCTGCATCAGCTAAGAGGAAGAGTTGGAAGAGGAAAAAAACAATCCACATGTATTTTAATGTTTAAATCTTCTTTATCTGAAAATGCAAAAAAAAGGTTAAAGATACTTAAAAATTCTACTGACGGATTTGAAATTTCAGAAGAAGATATGAAGCTTAGAGGTTTTGGAGATATACTTGGTTTTAAACAAAGTGGTATAAAAATTTTTAAATTAGCAGATCCTATTCATAATAAAGATTTATTTGAACTTGCTGAAAAAGAAATTAAATTAATTGAAACCAATAAAGAAAATATTTCTAAATATAAAACACTTATGAAACTTTATGATCAGGCTGATATAATTAATGATATAGTCTAATTTTTTTCTGATGATGTTCCTGCTGATACAATAAATTTAGATGCTTCTTCGAAATTCATATTTAAATAAATAACATCATCAATTGGGAACATTAAAAGAAAACCACTAGTTGGGTTAGGAGTTGTTGGAACAAAAACATTTATTAATTTTTGCTTTGTTTTTTGAGCCATCTCACCTCTATTTTCTTTAGTTGCAAAACCAACGGCCCAAACTCCTTTTCTTGGATATTCTACTAAAACTACACTTTTTTTTTCATCACTTTTATTAGAGAAAGTTTCAGTCATTTGTAAAATTGCAGAATAGACTGTCCTTAAGAAAGGAATCCTTTTGAACAAATCATCAATTATTTTGAGAACTTTTTTTCCCAAGAATGACAAAGATAATCCACCAACAATTGTGATAAATAAAATAGATATAATAATTTCAATACCAGGAATGGAATAGGGTAAATAACTATTTGGGTTTAGGTTGCCAGGAATAATTTTCGATGAAAGAGAAATAATAAATTTAGTTAAATATAAAGTAAATCCTATTGGGATTAATACAACCACACCAGTAATAAAATAATTTCTTAGAACTAGTGCAAAAGATCTTTTTTTAGTATTTTTAGCCATTTACTTAAAACTCGAATATATAACAAAACTTATTGCAATAATAAAAAGTACTAATAAAATTTTATTATTTAGATTCATAAAAATATATATATTATCAATGTTATATCAAAATGGATAGAAGAAAATTTTTAACTTACGTTGGCTGCAGTTGCTGTGGATTTATTGTAAATGGATGCTCAACTGCTCCTATCACTAATAGGCGACAATTTAAGATTATTTCTGAGTCAAAATTAAATGCACAAGCAGCACAAATTTACGAAAAAATCAAAGAAAAAGAAAAACTTAGTGATGATAAGAAAAAGTTAAAAGAGATCAAAAATATTGGAAAAAAAATGGAAGACGCTATTGGCGAATATTTTTACAAAGAAAATATGGAAGACCCTACAGTTAACTTTGATTGGGAATATATATTAATTGAAAATAAAAAAGTTAGAAATGCATGGTGCATGCCTGGGGGCAAAATAGCAGTTTATACAGGAATGTTAGATGTCACTAAAAATACAAATGGACTTGCAGCTGTCATGGGTCATGAAATTGCTCACGCTGTTGCAAAGCACTCTGTTGAAAGAGCCAGTAGAGGAGTAGTTTTAAACACAAGTACTCAACTAATTGATATTTTTAGTGGTGGCAAATTATCTCAAGTTAATCGAGCCACAGGAATGAATACAGTTGGTTTATTATCACAACTTGGCATCATGAACCCTTTTAATCGAAAACAAGAAAGTGAAGCTGATTATCTTGGTATGATTTTTTCCTCTTTATCAGGTTATGATATAAGAGAGACTGTTAAAATTTGGCAGAGAATGAAAGAGTTTAATAAAGGTAAGGCCCCTCCTGAATTCATGAGTACTCATCCATCAGCTGAAAATCGTATTAAAAAAATCAATGAATGGACAAACGAAATCATTTTAAGATATCCGCCAATTAAAATTTAAGATTAATAAATACTATATTTTGATAATATGGTGAGCCCTGATGGACTCGAACCATCGACCCATTCCTTAAAAGGGAATTGCTCTACCAACTGAGCTAAGGGCCCACAATGTATTCATATAGAATAATTGTTGTATACAGAATTATTTTATTTTTTCAAATGTCAAATTGAACTAAAAAATGTAACTCTTTTACAACTTATCAATGTATTTATCATGAAATTGATCAAAAGTACCTTCAGAAATATTTTTTCTGATAGCAGCCATTAATTCCTGATAAAAGTTAATATTATGGAGAGTTAATAACATTGAAGCTAAAATTTCGTTAGTATTAAATAAATGGTTTAAGTAATTCTTTGAATATTTATTTAAATTAAGATTATTACAATTAAAATCTAATGGATTATTATCCTTTTGATATTTATTATTTTTAATATTGACTCTGCCCTCCCAAGTAAATGCTAAGCCTGTTCTGCCAGATCTAGTTGGTAAAACACAATCAAACATATCTATACCTCTTTTAACAGCACCTAAAATATCAGAGGGAGTTCCAACACCCATTAAATAATGAGGCTTTTCTTCCGGTAAAAATTCTTTAATGTTATCTAAAACTGTAAACATTTCTTTTTGAGACTCACCGACGGCCAGACCACCAATTGCATAACCGTCAAATCCAATATCCATCAATTTATTTAATGACTCTTTTCTTAAATCATTAAATAAACCACCCTGAATAATACCAAAGAGGGCTTTGTGGGGATTTTTTCCAAAAGCTTTTTTGGATCTTTCAGCCCAATGTATTGACAAGTTCATTGATTTTTTTATTAAATTGTAATCATTTGATTTTTTAGGGCATTCATCCATTATCATTACTATATCAGAATTAAGACCTAATTGAATTCTTATACTTTCTTCCGGACTCAAAAAAAATTTTTGTCCATCAACATGAGAGTTAAATATAGCTCCTTTTTCCTTGTCAATTTTATTTAGTTTTGAGAGCGACATCACTTGAAAACCACCAGAGTCAGTTAATATTGGTAAATTACAATTCATAAAATTATGTAATCCACCTGCAGACTGAATTCTTTCAACCCCAGGTCTTATCATTAAATGGTAAGTATTTGATAAAATAATTTCAGATCCAGTTTTTATTATATCATCAATAGTACAAGCTTTAACTGTTGCTTGAGTTCCCACGGGCATAAATGCGGGTGTATTAATATTACCGCGATGAGTTTCTATGACACCTTTTCTTGCAAACTTATTTTTACTTAAAACATTAAAGGCAAAATTTTTTAATGCCATCTAATAATTTATTGCGATTTGAAACTAATAATCTTATCAGGGTCTGATACAGAACCGTTATTATTTTCATCTCCTCTTTTAATTTTGTCAACAAATTCCATTCCTTCTAAAACTTTTCCAAAAACAGTGTATTGTCTATCTAGGAATGGAGCTGCTTTAAAACATATAAAGAATTGACTATTAGCACTGTCTGGATCAGATGACCTTGCCATCGATAAAGTTCCCCTATCGTGCGGAACATTATTAAATTCTTGTTTAAGATCTGGCAAATCTGAGCCACCCATACCCGCTCTACTTAAATTAAAATCACTAGATTCTGAATCACCAAATTTTACATCACCAGTTTGTGCCATAAAGCCATCTATAACTCTGTGAAATACAACATTATCATATTTTCCACTATTAGCTAAGTCTTTAATTCTTTTAACATGATTGGGTGCAACATCCTCAAATAATTCTATCTTAACATCACCATCTTTTAATTTTAAAATCATTATATTCTCCTGTGCTATTGATTGATTAATAATAAAAAAAAAAAATATAAATATCTTTAATATAATTCTATTCATATTTCTCTTTTAAAGATTTAATTGTACTTTTAGTAGTAAATTTCTTTATATCACCGTTTAACTTAACAATTTCTTTAACAAATTTTGATGAAATAATTTGATTTTCAACATCTGACATTAAAAAAATAGTTTCTATATCACTATTTAATTTTCTGTTCATTCCAGCTAATTGAAATTCATACTCAAAATCTGATACAGCTCTTAATCCTCTTAATATAATATTTGATTTATATTTTCTACATAGGTCTGTAGTCAAAGAACTGAAAGATACAACAAAAACTTTTTTTTTATTTAATTTAAGATCTTTGAATAATGCTTTATTAACGATATTTATTCTCTCATCCGAAGTAAATAAATAATTCTTACTACTTACATTTGAAACACCAACTATTATTTTATCAAATAATTTTAAAGCTTTTTTAATAACATCAATATGACCATAAGTGATTGGATCAAAAGTACCAGGATATATAGCTACTTTATTCATTACAATAAATTATCATCAATTTTGATTGCTGAAACAACTTTTTCATCACCAGATAATTTAATAATTCTTACACCTTGAGTGTTTCTCCCTGCAGACCTAATTTCTTTAACGGCAACTCTAATAACACGTCCTTTGTTAGTTGATATAATTATTTCATCTCCTTCATATACGGGAAATGAAGATGTTATATTCCCATTTCTAGGTGAATTTATAATTCCAATAATCCCTTTTCCACCTCTATTTGTTACTCTATAATCAGTGTGAGAAGTTTTTTTACCATATCCATTTTCACTTATTGATAACACAAACTTCTCTTTAGCTTTAATTTCAGATTTTTCATCATTAGATTTTTTTCCATTTTTTTTAACTTTATCATTGTCAATTACTGATAAAGAAACGATTTCATCATTAGGTGCTAAATCTATACCCTTTATTCCTTTAGATGATCTGCCTTTAAATATTCTTAATTTTTTTGCTTCAAATCTAATACATTTACCAAATTTAGTGCTTAAAATAATATCTTGATAATCTTGACATATTTTAACACCAACAATTTTATCATTATTATCAAGTTTCATAGCAATTTTACCAGAAGCATTTATAGAAGCAAAATCCTCCAAACTATTTTTTCTAACTTTACCCTGTGCTGTTGCAAAAATTATTTGATAATTTTTAGACTCTGTTTCATCTTCAGGCATTGGCATAATTGAACTGATTGATTGATGATTTTTTAATGGTAAAATATTAAATAAAGATTTCCCTTTAGATGTTGTTGATCCTTCAGGTATTTTCCATGCTTTAACTTTATAAACTAAACCTTCAGTGGAGAAAAATAAGACTGACGTATGAGTATTAACAGATAATGTTTGTACAACAGAATCTTGCTCTCTAGTAGTAATACCAGATTTACCTTTACCACCTCTTTTTTGTTGTTTAACTCCATCTAAAGAGCCTCTTTTAATATAACCCTGTAACGTGACAGTTATTATTACAGATTGTTTTTGAATAGTTTCTTCAATATCATAATTTAATACAGCATCTATTATTTTAGTTCTTCTTGGAACTGCAAATTTTTCTTTAATATTTTTAAGTTCTTCACTAATAACTTTTAAAAGTTCTTTTTTTGAAGATATAATTTTATTATATTTATGAATTAGCTC
>CACPGM010000015.1 GCA_902633535.1 uncultured Pelagibacteraceae bacterium
TATGTATTAAGTTTAAAAAAGAATTTTCTAAATTAGGATAAATTTTTGTAGGCACATCACAGAGAATAATTTTTTCTAATTCTTTTTTTTCTTTCACACTATCATCAACTCTAATTATCACAGCATAAGTTATTTCATAGTGTGATTTTTTTTCATTTGGCTCTTTATCTTCAAATTTAAGAATAGTATTTACTTCCACAAGTTTGTTTTTTAATGCTTTAGAAATGATATCTATATTTAATTGATATTTTGAGATATTTTCTTTTACAAACAAAAAAGTTTCAACGTCTGGAGTTTCGCTAGACATATCTTTAATATACTCAGCTAAAACTTTAAATTTTTCTGTCATCGTTATCTTCTATATCCTCAAACTCACCGTCTATAAAATTATTTTTTTTAATATTTTTTTTTGTAAATTTGCTAGAGAAATTTTTTAAAATTAGTTTTCTAGTTATCGGGAATATCAATAAAAAACCAAATAAATCTGTAGCAAATCCGGGTATGATCAAAAGTACTGCAGCAAATGCTATTGCTGCGCCTGAAATTATTTCATATGCCGGGACTTCATTTTTTATTATCTGTGAAAAGCCAGTTTTAAATGTATTGAGGCCCTCATATTTTGCATAATAAACACCAATTATTGCCGTAAGAAAGATTAGAAAAACAGTATTAAAAGCCCCAATTTGTGAGCCAATTTTAATAAATAAATAAATTTCCATAATTGGTATTAATATTATTGTTAATAAAACTGGGTTCATTTGTCCTTAATGTAATTGTTAGTTGAAATTAATCAACATAGTAATTACATCTATATCATGAATTATAGTTTTGAATATATCGATATAATACTGCTTGCAATGATCGCAGGCTTTATCTTTTTAAGATTGAGAGGGATTTTAGGTAAACGAACAGGTTTTGAGGGTAAGGCGCCATCACAATTTGAAAAAATGATTAATAATACTCAGTTAGAAAAAAAAATTGTCCAAAAAGAAAATTTTGACGAAAAAGATCAGCAAGAATTTTTAAAAGGAGCAAAAATAGCATATGAAACTATTATTACTGATTTTAGTGATAGTGATAATAAGTTAATTGCCAGTAAGCCTCTTTTAAGTAAAAAAATATATGATCAATTTAACGAAGCTTTAAAAGAGAGAAACAATAGAGGACATCATGCAGAAATAACTTTTATTGGGGTTAACTCAGCCAAAATTAAAGAACATAAAAAAATAGATGAGATTTTAAATGTTACAGTTGAATTTATTGGTGAGGTCATCACCTGTATAAAGGATAAAGAAAAAAAAATAATTTCAGGAGATAGTGAAAAAATTAAAAAAATTTATGACACATGGGTTTTTTCAAGAGATACTAGATCTAAAAATCCAAATTGGCAACTAGTAGATACGCTAACATAATTGAACAATAAAATTTCAGATAAAGATAAACAAGATTGGGAGAAATTTTTATCTAGTGATGATAAATTACCTGATAAAGACTTAAAAGAAACAAAAAAAAAAGTTGCACAAAGTAAAAATATAGACTTGCATGGATGCACTCTCAAAGAAGCAAATACATTAATTCAAAAATTTATTAATCATTCATACAACGAAGGTATTTCTAAAATTACAGTTGTTACTGGCAAAGGTTTACATTCAAATGTTGAAAAGGACCCATATGTTTCAAAAAACTTAAGTATTTTGAAGTATTCAGTTCCAGAGTTTATTCAAAATGATGCTGAACTAATGAAAAAAATAATAGAGATAAGAGATGCCAATATTGAAGATGGCGGTGGGGGAGCTTTTTATATTTTTTTAAGAAAAAAATTATAAAATAAATTTTGATAGATCTGTATCTTTAACCAAATTATCAAGATTTTTATTTATATATTCCCTGTTAATAATAATTTTTTCTCCAGCACGATCGGTTGCTGTAAAACTAATATCATCTAAGATTTTTTCAATAATAGTATGAAGTCTTCTGGCACCAATGTTTTCAACAGTCGCATTAACTTCAGAAGCAATAGTTGCAATTGCATCAATGCCGTCCTCTGAAAATTCAAGGTCAACATTTTCAGTTTTTAATAAAGCAATGTATTGTTTAATTAAACTATAATCAGGTTCTTTAAGAATTCTTTTAAAATCATCACTCGTTAAAGCTTCTAGTTCAACTCTGATTGGTAACCTACCCTGTAGTTCAGGTAGCAAATCGGATGGCTTTGCAAGTTGAAAGGCACCAGAGGCTATAAATAAAATATGATCAGTTTTAATAGGACCATGTTTTGTATTTACTGTTGTTCCTTCAATTAAAGGCAATAAATCTCTTTGAACACCCTCTCTTGATACGTCACCGCCAACCCTGTCTGTTCTGGCTGAAATTTTGTCTATTTCATCCAGAAAAACAATTCCGTTGTTTTCAGTCGATAATTTTGCAGCTTTTACAATTTTATCATGTTCTATCAATTTGTCGGACTCATCATTAATTAAAATTTCATGAGACTCTTTTACTGTCATTTTCTTTTTTTTTTCTTTATTGCCCATGGATTTACCGATCATTTCACCAATATTAATCATTCCAACATTTGCCCCAGGCATGCCAGGAATTTCAAATGATGTACCACCTGAGCCAGCATCACTTACTGCAATTTCAATTTCATTATCATCTAAATCACCATTTCTTAATCTTTTTCTAAAACTTTCTCTAGTCGCTAAGCTGGCTTTTTTACCTACTAAAGCATCTAAAACTTTTTCTTCAGCAGCTTTTTGCGCTTTAGCAAAAACCTCTTTTCTTCTTTTGACCTTTTCCATTGAAATAGCAATCTCAATTAAATCTCTAACTATTTGTTCAACATCTCTTCCAACATATCCAACTTCTGTAAATCTTGTTGCTTCAACTTTTACAAAAGGAGCTTCAGCAAGTTTTGATAGTCTTCTTGAAATTTCTGTTTTTCCAACTCCAGTTGGACCTATCATTAAAATATTTTTTGGTAAAACTTCATTTTTCATTTCCCCTTTAAGGGCCTGTCTTCTCCATCTGTTTCTTAATGCAACTGCAACGGCCTTCTTAGCCTTGTTTTGTCCAACAACAAATCGATCTAACTCGGAAACTATCTCTCTGGGAGATAAAGAACTCACTAAAGATGTATCTCCTTTTTTAGCTTTTTCTTTTGGGTGAAGTGGTGTTACGTTTGTATTGTCCATTATATTTTTTCAATTTTTACATTGTCGTTAGTAAAAACACATATATCAGCAGCGACTTTAATTGCTTTTTTTGCAACTTCTTCAGCTGACATTTTGCCCTCCATTAATACTTTACCAGCAGCAAGGGCATAATTTCCTCCTGAACCAATTCCAATTACATCTCCTTCTGGTTCCAAAACGTCTCCAGTACCAGAAATAATATAACTATTATTCTTGTCACCTACAGCCATTAGAGCTTCTAACCTTCTTAAATATTTATCTGTACGCCAATCTTTTGCCAATTCAACAGCGGCTCTCGACAAGTTTCCTGCATGTTTTTCTAGTTTTCCCTCTAATCTCTCAAATAATGTTAAAGCATCAGCTGTAGATCCTGCAAAACCAGCAACTACATCTCTTTTTTCAATTTTTCTAACCTTTGATGCTGTGCTCTTAACAACAGTATTTCCCATACTTACTTGCCCATCTCCCGCAACTACTACTTCGTTGTTTTTTCTTACTAGCACAATTGTTGTCATTCATGATAAATGGTAACTATTTTTGATACTTCAAGTGTAGATACTAATATTGATATGAAAGGATTATGTATATATACCTCTAAAATATATGACTAGAAAAGGAAAAGTATCCCGAAAAACTAAAGAAACCAGTATTAGCGTTGAAGTCAATATTGATGGTAAAGGAAAATATCAAATTGATACTGGAATAGGTTTTTTAGATCATATGCTTGAGCAACTATCAAAACACTCACTTATTGATCTAAAAGTTAAAGCAAAAGGAGATACGCATATTGACCTTCATCATACTACTGAAGATACTGGGATCGCAATCGGCGAGGCTTTAAAAAAAGCAGCTAAAAAATTCATAGGCATCAAAAGATATGCACACACTATGATACCAATGGATGAAACCTTATCTAGAGTTGCTATTGATGTTTCAAACAGACCTTATTTGATATGGAAAGTAAAATTAAAAGTTGAGAAACTTGGTGAGATGGATACCGAGTTATTTAAAGAATGGTTTCAGGCTTTTTCACAATCAGCAGGAATAACACTGCACGTTGAAAATATTTATGGGGAAAATAGCCACCACATAATTGAGTCGTGTTACAAAGGTTTGGCAAGATCATTAAGAGCTGCATTGGAGATGGATCCTAGAAATAAAAAGAGCATTCCATCCACTAAAGGCTCGTTATAAGTTTAATGAACGTCACAATTGTTGATTATAATTCGGGCAATATAAGCTCGGTGATAAACTCCTTTAAGGAAGTTGCTAAAGACAAAGTGAATATTGGAGTAAGTTCAGATTTAGGCAAAATCAAATCAAGCGATAAAGTTGTTTTGCCTGGTCAGGGCTCATTTAAAAGCTGCATAGATGCCTTAAATAAGATTAATGGTCTTTCAGACACTTTAAATGAATTTGCAATAAATAAAAAAAAACCACTTCTAGGAATTTGTGTAGGCTTACAGATGTTTGCTGATATTGGATATGAGGAAAAAGAAACTAAGGGGCTAGGTTGGATTTCTGGTAAAGTATCAAAAATAGATAATCAAAATGGTAAATATAAACTTCCTCATATTGGATGGAACCAAATTAATATTGTTAAGGACAGTAAGATTTTTATTAATATAGAAAATAATTCACATATGTACTTTGTGCACAGTTATGAATTTGTACCAAATGATAAAAATGTAATTTCAGCAACAACACATTATTCATCAAATATTGCCTGTTCTGTTGAAAAAGAAAATATCTTTGGAACCCAGTTCCACCCTGAAAAGAGTGATAAGATTGGACTTAGGGTAATTAATAATTTTATAAATTTATAAATGAAAATATTTCCAGCTATAGATATTAAAGATAAAAAGTGTGTAAGATTAGTTAAAGGAGATTTTAACAATAAAACTGAGTATAAGATGTCTCCAGTTGAACAAGCTGGAAAATTTAAAGATCATGGTTTCAAAAATTTACATATCGTTGATTTAGATGGAGCTTTAACTGGTGAGATAGTAAATCTAGATATTATTCAAAATATAGTTAGTAATTTTGATCTTAAAGTTGAGATAGGTGGAGGTATAAGAAATATTGATAGTATTAAAAGATATATAGATATTGGTGCTGCTAAAGTAATTTTAGGAAGTGCCGCTATAAAAAATAAAAATTTTTTAAAAGAAGCGTGTAAAAAATTTCCAAACAAAATTGCTTTAGGTTTAGATGCTAAAGATGGTTATTTGTCAGTATCTGGATGGAAAGAAAACTCTAATCAATTGACTTTAGATTATTTAAAAGAAGTTAATGATTATGGTGTTAGTAGATTAATTTATACTGATATTAATAGGGATGGTATGAAGCAAAGCCCAAATTTTAAGGAAACATCAAAAGTTGCTGAATTATCAAATTGTCCTATAGTTATATCCGGTGGAGTTTCATCAATAGATGATATTAAAAAAGCAAAGAGTTTAAATAATGTTGAAGGTATAATAGTTGGTAAAGCCATCTATGATGTTGATATCAAATTAGAAGAACTAGTTAAAGAAGATGCTTAAAAATAGAGTAATTCCTTGTTTAGATGTTAAGAACGGTCGTGTTGTTAAAGGTATTAACTTTATTGATTTGAAAGATGCAGGTGATCCAGTTGAGCAAGCTAAAATTTATAGTGATGGTGGGGCTGATGAAATCTGTTTTTTAGATATTACAGCATCGAATGAAAATAGAGATATTATTTATGATGTTGTAGAAAAAACATCAAAGAAATGTTTCGTTCCATTAACCGTAGGTGGAGGAATTAGAAGTGTAGAGGATATCAACAAATTACTTAATTGTGGTGCTGATAAAGTTTCAATAAATACAGCTGCAGTTGAAAGCTCGAAAGTTGTTATTGATAGCTCAAAAAAATTTGGATCTCAATGCATTGTAGTTGCGATTGATGCGAAAAAAAATGGGGACAAATGGGAAGTTTTTACTCATGGTGGAAGGAAAAATAGTGGTATTAATGCAGTGGAATATGCAAGACAAATGGAAGGTAATGGAGCTGGAGAATTATTAGTAACTTCCATGGATAGAGATGGAACACAAGTTGGTTATGACATTGATTTAATGTCTCAAATTTCATCTAAAGTAAATATTCCAGTTATTGCATCTGGTGGTGTAGGTAATTTAGATCATTTAGTTGATGGAATAAAATTAGGAAATGCAAGTGCAATATTAGCAGCTTCAATATTTCACTATGGAAAATATTCTATAAAAGAGGCTAAGGAATATTTGGACTCAAAAGGAATACCTGTTAGGATTTAGGATGCTTAATACGTTAGAAAATTTATTCAATCTAGCAAGGGAGAGAAAAAAATCTCCTAAAGAAGACTCATACACAAATAAACTATTGAAAGATAAATCACTAAGTAAAGCTAAAATTTTAGAAGAAATAAATGAACTAGTAGAAGCGGTAGAAAAAAATACAAATAAAATTCATGAAGCAGCAGATGTTTTTTATCACTTGATCATGTATCTCGAGGCAAATAATATTAAGATTGAAGATATAATGACTGAATTAGATAAAAGAAAAAAATGAGCTACGATGATAATAATATTTTTGCAAAAATTTTACGAGGTGAAATCCCATGTAATAAAATTTATGAAGACAAATTTGTGTTATCATTTCATGATATCAATCCGCAAAAAAAAATTCATGCATTAGTAATTCCTAAAGGGAAATATATTGATCTTGATGATTTTAGTGAAAACGCCAGTCCAGATGAGATGGTTGGATTATTAAAAGGGATTAGTATAGTCGCACAAAAATTAAAAATCTCAGTTAATACAGGAAAAGGTTACAGGGCATTAGCAAATATAAATGAACATGGGGGACAAGAGGTCCCTCATTTGCATTTTCACTTGTTTGGTGGTGAAAAAGTTGGAAAAATGGTCGAGTGAAAGAAACTATTGAGAGAAATTATTTAGAGATAAGGTCTATAAATGCTCTAGTAGATAGTTCACCTCCGAGTCAAGAGTGCTCAATAAACATCGTAGAACCTGACGATTTTCAACTTAATAAGTTTTTTTATAAAAACATTGGTAAAAAGCATAGGTGGACAGACCGACTTATTTGGTCAGAAGAGAATTGGATCAAATATTCTTCTGATCCAAAAGTTGAAACATACGTTCTCAAAGTTAGGAATGAACTTGCAGGTTATTTTGAATTAATTATTCACCTAGATATTAAAGAAATTGAAATTGCATACTTTGGTTTATTAGAAGAATACCACAATAAAAAATTAGGTGGATATTTGCTTTCAACAGCAATAAAAAAATCTTTTAGAAAAAAAGATATTAAAAGGGTTTGGGTTCATACATGTACACTCGACCATAGAAATGCAATTAAAAATTACCTTTCAAGAGGTATGAAAATTTATAAAAAAGAAATAGTTAAAATTTAATTTAAAGATGGTAATTTAAAAATATTTTTTTTAAGTGTTTGATTTTTTTTTAAAAATGAAAGATATGTAATATTTAAATTTTGATAAATATCCAGAGTTTGCCATCCAATAAGATCAAAATTTTTTATATCAAAAAAAACATTAATTTCATTTTCATCTCTAAAAATTGTAAAATTTATAAACCTGTCATCAATAACTCTCTGTTTTAAAGATTGAATTTGATTTATTAAAAAATTTTTATCCAAAATATAATTTAGCGGGGTTCTTTTAATTGCATATCGATAATAAATTCCATTTTTAGTTTTAATTACAAGTGATTTTCCATTTGAAACTAAAATTTTACCATTTAAATTGTTATACTTACAATAAATTTTTTTTGGATACTCAATAATACAATTCCCTGTTTCAACTTTACCATTAATATTTTGTTCAAAATTAAAGCTTAAATTTTTTGTATTTAATAGATTATTGATAATATTTTCTTTGATTGAGCTTAAAGCAACACTATTAAAATTAATTAATAAGAGTATTAATAAAATCTTTTTCATTAAAGAACATCTCTTTTACCAACATGATTAGCCTTACTTACGATACCTTCATCTTCCATCATATCTATAATTCTTGCTGCTCTATTGTAGCCAATTTGTAATTTTCTTTGTAAAAAAGATGTAGAAGCTTTTCTTTCTGATTTAATAATTTCCAATGCAGTTTGATAAAGGTCGTCTTTATCACTATTACTTTTTTGTATATCTCCAATCTCTTTTTCATCTGCAAAATCTAATATCTCATCAACATAATCAGGCCCGGCTTGTAATCTTAAAAAATTATTGATTTTTTCTATTTCATTATCGGATACAAAAGGGGCATGAATTCTTAAAACCTTATTTGCAGAGGACATGTAAAGCATATCTCCTTTGCCAAGAAGTTGTTCGGCACCTTGCTCACCCAATATTGTTCTGCTATCTATTTTAGAAGTGACTTGAAATGAAATTCTTGTTGGAAAATTTGCTTTTATTGTACCAGTTATTACATCTACGCTAGGTCTTTGAGTGGCCATTATTATATGAATTCCAGCCGCTCTAGCCATTTGAGATAATTTTTGGATATAATTTTCAATTTCCTTACCAGCCACTAGCATTAAGTCAGACATCTCATCAACAACAACGACTATATAAGGCATCGGTAATTTATGTTTTGTATTATAACTATCAATGTTTCTAACACCTTCTTTTGTCATAAGTCGATATCTACTTTCCATCTCCTTAACAACCCAACCTAAAACTGATGCTGCTTTTTTTGCTTCAGTTATTACTGGGCATAACAAATGTGGGATACCCTCATATGTTGAAAGTTCTAACATTTTAGGATCTATTAAAATAAATTTACACTTTTCTGGGCCGTGCCTGTAAAGAAGTGATAAAATGATTGTATTTATACAAACAGACTTACCAGATCCGGTTGTTCCAGCAATTAATAAGTGAGGCATTGAAGCCAGATCGCCAATCATTGGTACGCCTGAAATATTTTTACCTAAGGCAATTGGTAATTTAATCTCTTTCTTTTTAAAATCCCCATTACTTAAAATTTCACTTAAATAAACATTTTCTCTCGAAGTGTTTGGCAATTCGATACCAATTGTATTACTGCCAGGTATAGTTGCGATACGAGCTGACTCTGAACTTGTATTTCGAGCTATATCATCTGATAGGTTAATTATTTTTGATACTTTGATCCCAGCAGCCGGTTCAAATTCGTTTAAAGTTACGACCGGACCATGACTTACTTTTTTAATATTACCATTTACTCCAAAATCTAGTAAAATTTTTTCAAGAAACTCTGGTTCGTGAGCTTGGTTTTTATCAAAACTTCTCCTTTCCTTTTGTGTTGGTAATTTTAATAAATCTAACGTCGGAAGTTTGAATTTAAGTTTTTCATTTTCTTTAATCTTTTCAGCTTTAATAAAAGGTAGATCTTCTTGAATTAAATTTTTAATTTCATCTTGTGGAATATACTCACTAATAATTTCGCTTTTATCAGTATAAGATTTATTATTATCTTTAACAAAATAATTAAATATTTTTCTTAAAAATTTCCAAATTTTTTTTGGATTAAAATTAATACTAATTAAAAAAAATCCTAAAACTAAAATAATTAAAAAATAATATGAAATACTTGGTTGTAAATTAATTAAATTAACAAAAAAAGTTTTAGTTAAATATTCACCAACAAATCCACCATTACCATTAATATAAAGTTCAAAAGCATTTTGATGAAAAAAACTAAAAAATAAAGTTCCCGAAATACAATAAAGAATGGCATAAAATATATTTTCAATTATTAAAAATAAGTCCTTGTTATTAAAAACATTAATTCCAGTTATAATTAAAGTAATAGACATTAAGAACGAAATTATTCCAATTGACTGAAAAAATAGATCTGAAACATAACTACCTTGAAACCCTAATAAATTTTGTATTTCTGTACTTTCTGAAAAAATAAAATTTGGATCATTCGGGGAATAGGAGATCAAAGCAACTAATAGAAAAAAACCAACTAAGGTTATACTTGTCCCAAAAATTTCAATCATTCTATTGATTGTAAATTGTAGAGCAGTATTAGCTATTTCTTTAATATTCATTTTAATGAATCAAATTTAACACTTTGTATCATCTAATTTTTGTTGTTAAAATTAATTTGTTATGAAAGTTTGTATTATTGGAGATGGATTAGTTGCCTCAACACTAGCTAATGCGTTAATTAAAAAAGAATTATTAGTTGATATCGTATCAAATAAAAAAAGATACAGTTATGATAAAACAAGAACGTTAGGAATTTCAAAATCTAATATTGATTATTTCAATAGTGAAATAATAGATATAAAAAAAATATGTTGGCAAATAAAGAAGATAAAGGTTTTTACAGAAAAAATTTCATATGAGGAAGTTTTAAATTTTGAAAATAAAAGTTCTCAAATTTTTTCAATTATTAAAAATTATGAGTTGCATAAGTTATTAAAAAATAATTTAAAAAAAAGTAATTTAGTTAAATTTAGAAAA
>CACPGM010000016.1 GCA_902633535.1 uncultured Pelagibacteraceae bacterium
ATTGAATAAAAATAAGAATGTAGTAATTGGTTTTGGAATCACTGAAAAAAACATAAAATCTCTTAAAAAGGCAGATGGTTTAGTTGTAGGTAGTGCAATTTGTAAAGGAATAACAATGTCTATTAATAAGAGACAAAATGTTGTCACAAATGTTACTAATATAGTTAAAAAATTAAGAAATAAAATCAAATGAACTGGATTACAAAAATAATTAAAGCAGGTGAAAAAATTAAAACTGCTATTCATAAAAGGGCTTCAAAAGATGAAATTGCAAAAAGTGACTGGACTTCTTGTTGTAAAGGTCCAATTTTAAAAAAAGATCTAGAAAATAATTTATGGGTTTGTCCAGATTGTAACAAACATCATAGAATTAATCCTAAACAAAGGTTTGATATTTTATTTGGTAAAAATAATTACGAAATTTTTAAAACACCCATTCCAAATGATGACCCATTAGATTGGACAGACTCAAAATCATACAAGGACAGATTAAAAGTTGCACGAAAAAAAACTGGACTTGATTGTGGAATGATGGTTGCTAGTGGTAATATCAAAAATACTAAAGTAACTGCAGTCGCATCTGACTTTGAATTTTTAGGTGCATCAATGGCTTCTGCTGAAGGTGAGGCATTTTTATACGGTATTCAGCATGCTATAGAAAACCGTACTCCTTTTATTTGTGTAAGTGCAGGGGGTGGAATGAGAATGATGGAAAGTTTAATTTCATTATCTCAAATGACTAGAACAACTCTTGCAGTTAATGAACTTAAAAGCAACAATCTTCCTTATCTTGTACTAATCACCGATCCAACTGCTGGAGGAATTACTGCATCCTATGCAATGCTAGGAGACATTCATATTGCAGAGCCTGGTTCATTAATTGCTTTTGCAGGAAAAAGAGTTATCCAGGGAACTGTTAAAGAAGAATTGCCAGAAAATTTTCAAACCAGTGAATATGTTCAAAAAACAGGTTTTGTTGATTTAATAGTAGAAAGAAAAGATTTAGCTGAGAAAATTGGAACTTTATTATCAATATTGTTGAAACAAAATTCTGCTATAAGTTCTGAAGAAAATGAAACTTCAGAAAATCCTCAATCGCTTACTAGAGAAGCATCCTAAAGAAAAAATAGATCTTAGTTTAGATCGTATTAAAGAACTCTGTAAAAAATTGGGTAATCCTCAAGATGAGATTAAAGCCATATCTGTGGTAGGTACTAATGGTAAGAATAGCACAATTAATGCGATCTTTTCTATTTTAAAAGAAGCAAATATAAATTGTAATGTTTACACAAGCCCTCATATTCTAAAAATAAATGAACGATTTGTCTTTAATAACGAGGAATTAAGTGATGATGAGTTAGCAGACTTGTTTGAAAAGGTAGAAAGTATTAATGACAATAAACCAATCACATTTTTTGAAATATTAACTGCCTCTTATTTTTACAAAGCTGCACAATACCCTGATAATATTAACCTTGTGGAAGCTGGTTTATTTCATCGATTTGATGCAACTAATATACTAAAAGAAAATCTAGCTAGTGTTGTTTGTTCATGTTCAATTGACCACACAGATTGGCTCCCAAAAAATGAAAGAACAATTGAAAAGATTGTTTTTGAAAAAACATCTACACTTTTAAATTCAAATATTATTGTAGCTAAACAAAGCACCAAAGAGACAATGGATTGTATTAAAAAAACCATCTCTCAAAACCCCTCTAATAAAGTGTTTTTTAATGATGACTTCAGTTACTCAGTTAACGAGAATGATTTCTTCTATTATGAGGATAAATTGGGTGGATTAAAACTTCCAATACCTAATGTTCTTGGTCAATATCAATTAGAGAATATCTCAACTGCAATAGTAACTCTAAGAACCTTAAATATTGGTATCAAGGATAAAGATATTCAAAGGGGTATTTCAAAAATATCTAGTTTGGCAAGACTTCAGGAAATTAAATCTGGTAAACTAAAAAAGTTGGTTAAAAATAATAAATTAATAGTTGATGGAAGTCATAATGAAGATGGAGCAATAGCATTGAATGAATACCTTCAAAGCTTAGATTGCAATAAACATGTTGTTATTGGAATGATGGCAAACAAAGAACATGAAAAATATATTAGTTACTTTAAAGATATTTCATCCATAACTACTATAGATTTAAAAACTCAACCAAACTCTATTAGTGGAAAAGATTTAAAAGAGAAATTTAAAAGTATACCTAATGTTCAATATCAACCAGATATTGAGCAAGCTATTAAGTCAATTAATTTAAAAGAAGGTGATCTTTTATTAATTACAGGATCTTTGTATCTAGCTGGAGAAGTTCTAAAATTAAATTAGATATTTTTATCTAAAAATTCTTTCATATGACTTTCGGGAACACCACCAACTTTTCTATCTACTTCAACACCTTTTTTATAAACAATTACAGTTGGTACGCCTTTAATGCCTGCAGCACTTCCAGTATTGATTCCACCATCTTCGATATCTGCATAATAAAAACCAGCTTTGTCTTTGAATTCATCCGAAAGTTTATCCATAACTGGTTTTAAAGTTTTGCATGGTCCACACCATGCTGCACTAAATTGAATTACTGATACGTCTTCATTTTTAATTTTGTTTTCAAAATCTTCGTCTTTAAAATCTATAAGCATATTATGGATATAATTGATTCACTCAAATTTACAATGGGCAAAAAGAACTTTTTTTCTGTTTATCTAATTACGCATCTGAATATTTTTGCTCTAAATTCATAACATAATCATTAATTCCATCTAAAAATTTCAATTTTTCATCGGTATTTTTAAATGAAAACATTTTATCCTCATTTTCTCTTATTTCATCACATTCAGAATAAAAGGCTGAAACTGTCCACCATTTTTCTTTATTAGTGCTTAAAATTCTCGAAGCAATTTTTCTTTTTATCTTATTATAAATATCTTTGGGTAAAATCTCTGGAGCTTCGTTATATATTAGGCTGTGCCCAAACGAGACTAGTCTATCATCTTTAAACTTATCTAATAAAGATAGTCTATCTTTCCAATCAGAAGAGTGGAATTTTTCAAATAGGGGAACATCTTTATTAAACGTCTCAAAGCCTCCAGAGTAAATTGTCTCTTCTGGTTCCACATCTTCTTGTGATGCTGTTTCCATTTTTTCCTCTGCTGCTTCTTTCAAAATATTACAAATATCTTGTGAAAATTTTTTGTTAGATTTCATTAATTCTGCTCTTTTGTTTAGCAAATTTATTCCAATTTTCTTATAGGGATCTACTTTTAAACCTAAACTTTTATCTAAAATTATAGGAGCTTTGTTAGATTTAATTGTTTTATAAAAACGAGGTGATTTTTTCGTTTCTTTTTTTAAATCTTGATAATTAAGTTTTTGAAGTTCTTCTATGTTTGCAGATAAATTTACCACTTGTCCCCATTTATAAACTGGATGCATGCATGAACTTGGATGTAATGGAGCAACTAAAAAAAGGTAATTTTTACCAAAAAAATTCTCATTAATTGTAAACATTTTTTCTTGTTTAATTAAATTTTCAACTACAACCTTGCTCTTGGTTTTTAGATATTCGTGCCATAAATCAGACTGTTTATTCTTTAATAAATCCAGAACTTTAACAGTTAATTCAGTGTCAAAAAGAGCTCCATGGGCACCCGAGGAGTCAAAGCCATTAAGCCTTGCTAGCGACTCTAATTTCATAGATTTATTTCCTTTGGGATTAAGCTCAGTCTTTAGAACATTTTCATCAATAGCAAATGCTGCTTTAATCATATTTAATGCATCATGTCTTGAGTTGCCTTCTGTATTAATCAAATATGGCTTTCTTAATGATTTAAAAAACTCTCGCCTAAGAATTTCATCATCGAACCCAACGGAGCTGAATCCCATAAACGTTGCGGGTGACCATTCACGGAATTTTTTTTCTACTTGAGCAATCATTTGGTAATGACTTAAGTTACCTTTGGTAATTAAATCAACGTTTGACTTATTTATACATAAAGCAGTTGCAGATGGAACGCGATCTGTGGGCATCCTACATCTTGCTGTAAACCTTTCTTTTTCATTGAAATTTTCATCTAATAGAATTGCACCGATCTCAATCATAGTAGCCCAATCAAGTTGCGCTGAGTCCGTCTCAATATCCCAAACTACATAATTCAATTTGTTATCCTTTGTGAGTAAAATTGTTCTACTTTTTCCATAAATTGGTTTTGATAATTTATCAATCTTTCACCTTCAACTATAAATCTTTGAAAGATATTGTCCTTGGTACATAAAAGGATTGCTGCTTGTGTAATATTTGATCCATGTACTTTATTGTGGGCTAATGAATATGCCGCACATTGTAAATAATAATCGTCAATCCATTCATCTTTTTTTGGTTTGTTGCTTTGTTTAAAATCTATAATCGTTTCTTTATTTTCATAAACACCAATACAATCCGCTGTACCTGAAAATTTAGATGGATAATATAAAGTTGCTTCACACCCCCAAATCTCACTTAATTTATTTCTAAGTCCGTTTTCAATAATTTGATCAGCCATCATTTTTTCACGGGTGTTATCACCAAGTAAATCCATATTCAATTTTCCTAGCAAAAATTTTTCTAAATAATCATGCATTGAACTTCCACGGCTTGTTGCTTCTCTTGAAATTATTTCAGCCTGCTTTTGGCCAACTCTATTTTTCCATTCAGCTAGTTTTGCTTTTTTTTCTTCAGATTCAGTTGCTTTTAAAATAGTTGTAACTGAAGGCAATAACTCATCATTAACAGAATAATGTCTTGAACCTTGTACAATCGATCTTGTAGATTTAGGATAAAAAAATTTATTATTCCACTGCATGTGATTTCTTATAATCGGTATTTTTGGAAAAAAGAAATTAATTTTTAAGCTGTTTATTTCTTTCAACAAATTTTTCTACATTTTCTGATTGAACAGCTTTCTCAACCTGCTCGGGATCTTTTATATTTTCTAAAGTTCTACTTATTGATCTTGCATCAGTCCCAAACTTATCTACTACACTCATGGCCTCTTCTAATTTTTTTCTAAGCGTAATAATATTATCAAAATGTTTTCCAAATCTAGTAGTGATATTTTTAAGATGATTGTATATTTCTGTAGCTCCCTTTTGAACTTTCAGTGATTGAAAACCCATATGTAGGGATTGTAAATAAGCCGAAAGAGTATTAGGGCCACAAATTACTATTTTATATTTTTTCATTAATTCTTGAGTTAACAATTCTTTAGTGCTTGAATCCTGATATTCAGTTAATTCTTTATAAAGACTCTCAGTTGGTGCATAAACTATGGCAAAATCAGTTGTTTTAGGTGGAGCAATATATTTTTCCATTACACTTTTCGCTTTAGCTTTAAAAGCGCTTGCTAATTTTGTTCTAGCATCAGCAACGGCTTTTTTATCGTCTGTATCGTAAGCGTCTGTAATTGCTTTAAATTTTTCGACTGGAAAATGAGAGTCTACTGGAACCAGTACATCTCCTTGAAGCTTGATTGCAAATTCTACATTTTCACTTGTATCTTCTTTCATCTTTACATTTGTCATAAATTGAGATGCTGGCAATAAATCTTTGATTAGTGCATCTAAAGAATACTCTGCAAGAGTTCCATATTTCTTAACCCCTGCTAGAATTTTAGTAATTCCTTCTTGGCTTTGGTTTAATAATTGTACTTGCTGATTAAAATTCCCTACTTTTTCATCCACCTTAGTTAAAGCTTCGGTCATGTCTTTAGTAACACCAGTTGAAAGAGCATTAAATGAGTTAGACATTGATCCTAGAGATGTGTTGATTGTTGTATTTAAACTATCTTTCAATCGAACTATTTCGGCATTTAAATTTGCTATTTCATCATCCTCTTTTCTATCATTTCTTGGTTTAGATTTAATATTTAAATACAAAATCACTAATGTTGCTAATAGCAATAAAACTAAGATAGTTAATAAAATTGTGTCCATGATTCGCAAGTTGTATTATAAGGATTTTTTACAGAATAATATCTAATTTATTTGAAAGATAAATTATTTGTAAAGTAACTTAATTAATTTTTTTAATCCCCTTTTTTTTGAATTTTTCTTTGATGTAAAAATACATGCTTGAGACTTTAGAATTTCACCATCTTTTAAAACTCTCAAATTATTGGCTTTTAATGTCTCACCCGTGGAACTAATATCAGTTATAAATTCTGCTGATCCTGTAAATGGATATGCTTCAGTTGCACCAAGACTATCAACCAATCTAAATTGAGTTACACCTTTAGAAAATAAAAATTCTTTCGTTAAATTTGGATATTTAGTTGCAACTCTTAATCTTTTTTTCTTTTTATCTTTAAATTCAAATGCGATTTCTTCAAGATCAGCTATTGTTTGAACATCAATCCAAGGATCAGGGATAGCTACGACTAAATCAGCTTTTCCAAAACTTAACTTTTTAATTACATTAATTTTCTTTTGAATATTAATTTCACTTTCTTTAAATAGATCAAGCCCTGAAAAGCCAATATCTAAAGAATTGTCACCCAGTCTTTCTATGATTTCTCTGGCATGCAAATACAATATTTTTACATTTGTTTTCTTTTTGATTGAGCCGATTAAATCTCTCTCTCCTCTTTCTGAAAAAAGATTTAATTTTTTCTTTTTAAAAATATTTAAAACGTCTTTTTTTAATCTACCTTTACTTGGAATCCCTATATTTATTATATTGTCCATAATTAATAATTTAAGTTAAAAGCAGCTCCTACTGCTGCAACCTGTGATGCAGAACCTAGATCAGAGATTAATTGATCATATCTCCCACCATTAATAATATTTTTTATTTTATTATTTGACTTAATGTCAATTTTAAAAACCATTCCTGTATAATATTCAAGTTGTCTTCCAAAAGAAGTTGAAAAAATTACATTTAAATTTGACACCCTATTATTCGATATTGGAAAATATTTTTGATCTACCACCAAATTAATTTGATATTTTTTAAAAAATTTATTTAGTTCTTGAGCAGCTTTATTTATTGGACACTTAATTTTTAAAAACTCTTTAATAATTTTAGTTACATTTTTCCCCTTACTTGCACGTCTTGGGTCTTTAATTTTATTATCAAACCTTCTTAAAATTTCTTCGATAGATCTACCAGCTATGATTAACGATTTATCCTCCTTTAGCATTTTAAGATAACGTTTCTTATCAATTTCAACTATAGTTGGGTCTACATCTGAATTTGTCTCAAGTCTTTTTAATAAATCGTTAAAATAATCTTCTCTCCAAAAGTGTCTATAAAGTCTTAATTTCCATCTTTTTGGAATATCTAATTTTGATATTAAAAGATTGAAAATTTCTACGTTTCCTAGTGTTAATTTTCCTGAAGAGTATTTAAAATTCTTTAAAGAATTTAATGATGTATTTATTATTTCTTTATCATCAAATTTTTCATTTTTTGAACCAATAATTTCAAATCCTATTTGATCTCTAATAATAGAATCTTTTTGATTTTGAGATTTTCTATAAGCTTGACCACTATAAAATATTTTTTCCTTTCCTTTGAAATTATTTTCTAGATATCTAAGACATGAGACTATTGTTAAATCAGGACGCAAACATAGCTCATTTCCATTTTGATCAGTAAATGAAAAGATAAATTTTCTAAAGTTCTCGCCTGATCTTTGTACAATATGATTTGTTTCAACTACCGATGGCAATTCGATATACTTAAATCCTTTAGACTTTACAGATCTAAGGATTTTTTCGGATAAGTTTTTTGATTTCATTTATTAAATTCGATTTTGGAATTGTTTGGCTGTTTTCACCCTTGACGCCTTTAAGATTTTTAATAGTTACAGTATTATCTTTAAATTCATTTTCTCCACAAATGATCGCAACTGCTAATTCACGTTTATTTGCTAGTTCAAGTTGCTTTCCTAGATTTTTTTTGGCATTTAAAAAAACTTCAGCATTTATATTATTTTCTCTTAACAAATCGACTATCTCATAATAATTCTTTAAAAAATTTTGATCCATTACACAAACTAAAACTGGTTTTTGATCTTCTATTTTAATTTGATCTAATTGCATTAATGCAAATAGTAATCGATCAACTCCAAAACTAATTCCTGTCCCAGGAACATCAACGCCTCTAAATCTTGAAATAAGTTTAGCATAAGAGCCTCCCGAACAGATGCTACCCAACTCAATTTCCTTGCCTTTGTTGTTGGTTACTTTAAAATTTAAGTTGGTCTCAACAATAAAATCTGAATAATAAGCAAGTCCCCTAACTATAGTAAAATTTGTTTTAACTTTTTTTAAATTTGGTCCATATCCAAGAATTTCAAATACATCTTCTAATTCTTTTATTCCTTCTTGGGATAAAGGGTTTTTTAAAGTTTCTTTTAATTCTTTTAAATCTTTTATTTTTAGAATATTTAATATTTGTGCTGCTTGATCATCTGATAACTCAGCTCCTTTCGTAATAGCACCACTTTTGTCTTTTCTCTCTTTTTTGAGTAAATCTTTAACTCCTTTTAGACCAAATCCAGGTTTATCGAGTTTATCTATAGCTCGAATGACCTTAGTTTGTTTTTCTTCAGAAATTTTTAATTCATTAATTAGTCCTTGAACTATTTTTCTATTACTTACATTGATGGTAAATTGATCTTTGTTTAATCCACAATCTGATAGTGTACTTGATATTAAATTACAAAGCTCTGCATTTGCTTGAGCAGAATTAACATTTCCAACAATATCAAAATCTGCTTGCATAAATTCTCTATATCGACCGTTTCCTGCTTTTTCGTTTCTAAATACATTTTGAATTTGATATCGCTTAAAGATTGATGGAAGTTCTTGGTTATTTTGTGCATAAAATCTTGCAAGTGGGCTTGAAAGATCATAACGAAGAGTTATGTTTTTGTCTCCATCTTCAAGTGAGAATACATCAGACATAGGATTAGCCTCATCTTCTGCCAAAAAAGATCCAATATTTTCTGCAATTTCAAACGAAGGAGTTTCAAGAGCTTCTGCTCCAAATTTTATAAAATTATTCTCAATAGCTTTTAAAAGCTTTTTTTTAAGAAGAACTTTTTTTCCCCAACGATCTTCAAATCCTGAAGGTAATCCAGGAACTAATTTTGGTACCCGGGCTGAGAATCGAACTCAAACTTAAAGTTCCACAAACTTTCGTGCTAACCGTTACACCACCCAGGCATTCCTTGTTTTTATATTATTTTTGTGTGGATTAAAATTATATTATAAATAAATAGCCTATAGGCTATGGAAACAGATTCTATGAGAACTGTTTGAAATTACTCTAAATGTAATATTTATAATCATTGTCAGTCTTTTAGACAATAATTTTAATTATTCAAGACATTAATTAAAAAAGACGTAAATCTAGTTATATTAAGTATTACGCCCTCTAAAATTTTAAATAATTAATCAATTTTTTTAAGATTAACAGCAGATGGACCTTTGGGACCATCTTCAAGTATAAACTCAAGTTTATCACCTTCGTTTAAATATCTTATTCCAGCTTCTTTTACTGCTGAGGCATGGACGAAAGCATCTTTTTCTTTATCGTCTCTCTCGATAAAGCCATAACCTTTTTTACCATTAAACCATTTTACTTTTCCTTGTAGTGTACTCATCTTATTTTTTAGTCCTTTTAGTTATATTTGATAATTTAAAATAAATATTTTTTTAAATTATTTCAAGATGAAAAATGGTGGTGGCTGAGGAGAGATTCGCACTCCCGACACAAGCCTTTTCAGGGCTCTGCTCTACTCCTGAGCTACTCAGCCTTAATTAACCTCTAAAGATAATTCTACCTTTAGTAAGATCGTAAGGTGTCATTTCTACTGTTACATTATCACCTTGCAAAACTCTAATTCTATTCTTTCTAAGCTTTCCGGCGGTGTGTGCGGTTACCGTATGACCATTTTCTAATTGAACTCTAAACATAGCGTTTGGCAACAGGTCTGTAACTTTACCTTTAAATTCAAGTAGATCTTGTTTTGACAAATTTATTTTCTCCTAATTCTTTTTTTTACAGAGCTAGCATGTCCTGCTAACCCTTCATAATTTGCAAGAGTTATAACTGATGGTCCAAGACTTTCAATACCCTTTTTTGATAAATTTATATAAGAAATTCTTTTATAAAATTCGTTAACACTTATTCCTGAAGAATACTTTGAGGATCCATTGGTTGGTAAAATATGATTTGATCCAACATTATAATCTGTCATAGCCATTACTGCATATTTACCTAAACAAATTGATCCAGCATTATTTATCTTGGGTATAAAGGATTTATAATTTTTGATATTTAATTCTAAATGCTCGGGTGCAATTTTATTAATAACATCAATAATCTTTTTATCCGAAACAATATGCATTAATATTGCATTATTCGTAATA
>CACPGM010000017.1 GCA_902633535.1 uncultured Pelagibacteraceae bacterium
AACTTTTATCGCTATCTACTAACTTATTTTTTCCAATCCATGGCATCATAGCTCTAAGTTTAGATCCAACAGTCTCAATTGAATGCTTGGCAAGATCTTCTCTTGTCTTTAAAAAGTTTTTTTGACCATTTTTACACTCATCCATCCATTGTTTTGTAAACTTGCCTGATTGAATGTCATTAAGAACTTCTTTCATTCTTTTTTTAGTTTCTTCTTTATTAACTATTCTAGGGCCGGAAACATACTCTCCATATTCTGCTGTGTTAGAAATAGAATAATTCATATTAGCAATTCCGCCCTCATAAATTAAATCAACAATTAATTTTACCTCATGTAAGCATTCAAAATATGCCATCTCAGGTTCGTATCCAGCTTCAACTAAAGTTTCATAACCGTTTTTAATCAATTCTACTAATCCTCCACAAAGAACGGTTTGTTCACCAAATAAATCAGTTTCACATTCATCTTTAAAGGTTGTTTCGATAATTCCTGATCTTCCACCCCCGATTGCTGATGCATAAGATAAAGCAAGATCTCTTGCTTTACCCGTTCCATCTTGATGAACTGCCATCAAACAAGGAACTCCACCTCCTTTTTCAAATTCACTTCTTACAAGATGACCTGGTCCCTTTGGGGCCACCATGAATACATCTAAATCTTTTCTTGCTTTAATTAAATCGTAATGAATATTTAAGCCATGAGCAAATGCTAAACTTGTTCCTTCTTTTATTCTTTGTTCAATATGATTTTTATAAATGGTTGCCTGTAACTCATCTGGAGTCAAAATCATGCAAACATCAGCCCATTGAGCAGCGTCTGACAAATTCATAACTTTTAAACCCTTAGACTCAGCTTTTGCTTTACTCTCAGATCCATCTCTCAAAGCTACTACAACTTCTTTTACTCCACTATCTTTAAGATTTAATGCATGAGCATGGCCTTGGCTACCATAACCAAAAATGGCAATTTTTTTTTCTTTTATTAAGTTAACATCTGCATCTTTTTCATAAAACATTTTCATTTTTTTCTCCTTTAATAATTAATTAGATATTTTTGCGCCCCTGGTCATTGCAACTGCTCCTGTTCTTGAGACACTAACAAGACCAAGTGCTTTTAAATTTTTACTCATTATATCTATTTCTCTTCTCAGTGCTGTAATTTGAATTACAATAGATTTATTTGTTTTATCTAATATAACTGGATTAAATTTTTTACAAGCACTTAAGGCTTTTTTGACTTTTATTGAGGTGCCTACAACTTTTAATAACGCCATTTCTTTAAAAATCACATTTTTATCTTCTCTTTTAAAATTTGCTACTTTATGAACTGGTACTAGTTTTTTTAATTGTAGTGCAATTTGTTCAATAACTTCAGGTGTTCCTGTTGTTACTACTGTAACTCTAGAAAGACTCTTTTTATGATCTACCTCTGCTACAGCAAGTGATTCTATATTGTAACCTCTGCCTGAAAACAAACCTACAACTCTAGCAAGTACACCTGCTTCATTATCTACCCATACAACAAATATATGTGTATCTAATTTTCCAGTTTTCGTCGGTGTACTGTAGGCTGATTTTGATTTTACCATTTTACACCAAAGCTTTTCCCTTACCTGAAATTTTGTTTTCATCTTGGTCTTTAGGCCCAAGCAACATTTGATTATGCGGTTTTCCTGAAGGGATCATTGGAAAACAATTTTCATCCTGATCAACATGACAATCAAAAATTACAGGACTATCTACATCTATCATTTCTTGAATTTTTTCATCTAATTCATTGGGGTTTTTTGCCCTAATTCCTAAACATCCGTAAGCTTCAGCTAATTTAACAAAATCAGGCAATGCTTCCGAATAACTTTCAGAATAATTTTTTTCATGTAATAATTCCTGCCACTGTCTTACCATTCCCATATACTGATTATTTAAGATAAATATTTTTATAGGAAGATTGTATTGAACTGCTGTAGAAATTTCTTGCATCGTCATCAAAATTGAAGCCTCACCAGCAATATCCACTACTAATTTTTTTGGATGAGCAATCTGAACTCCAACCGCAGCTGGTAGCCCATATCCCATGGTGCCTAACCCTCCTGAGGTCATCCATCTATTAGGTTTATTGAATTTATAATGTTGTGCGGCCCACATTTGATGCTGTCCAACCTCTGTTGTTATGAATGTATCTTGATTTTTTGTTAATTCATATAATCTTTGTACTGCATATTGAGGCTTAATAATTGTATTACTATTAATAAAGTTTAAAGACTCTTTTTTTCTCCACTTTTGAATTTGTTGCCACCATTTTGAAATTTTTTGTTTATTTGATTTTTCTAAATTCAAATTTTTATTTTTAAGGGTCTTTGTAATTGATTTAATTACATCACTAACATCACCTACAATTGATAAGTCAACTTTTACAATTTTGTTAATTGAAGAGGGGTCAATATCAATATGGACTTTTTTTGATTTAGGAGAAAATTCATCAATTTTGCCTGTAATACGATCATCAAATCGAGCTCCAATATTTATCAATAAATCACAATCATGCATTGCATTGTTTGCTTCATAAGTACCATGCATTCCAAGCATTCCTAAAAACTGATTATCATCTCCTGGATAGGCACCTAATCCTTGTAGAGTTGATGTAATCGGAAAACCTGTTAAAGAAACTAATTCTCTTAAAAGTTCACTTGCTTTTGGCCCAGAATTAATAACTCCCCCACCTGTATAGAAAATTGGTTTTATGGCTTTACTCATTAAATTGATTAATTGATCAATATCTTTTTGATTATATCTATTCTGTATTTTTCCATTCAAGTTTTTTTCTTTTTTAGGTTTGGAATATTTTACTTTCGCGAACTGAACATCTTTTGGAATATCAACAAGTACAGGTCCTGGTCTACCTGTTGTTGCAACCTTAAATGCTTCATGCATTACTCTTGATAAATCATTAATATCTTTTACTAACCAATTGTGTTTAGTGCACGGTCTAGTAATTCCTGTTGTGTCACACTCTTGGAAAGCATCAGTACCTATTAAATGGGTTGGTACTTGTCCTGAAATACAAACTAAAGGAACAGAATCCATATAAGCATCTGTTAATGCAGTTACTACATTAGTTGCACCCGGTCCTGAAGTTACAAGTACTACACCTGGTTTTCCAGATGATCTAGCATATCCTTCAGCCGCGTGTCCTGCGCCTTGTTCATGTCTAACCAAAATATGTTTAATTGATGAATGATTTTTTAACTCATCATAGATTGGTAAAACTGCTCCACCTGGATAACCAAAAATAAATTCAACACCTTGATCCTCAAGGCACTTAAAAACAATTTCTGCTCCAGAATATAATTTTGACATTCAGTCAATCTAGCTGAAGTTGTACTGATTGGTCAAGTTATACTGAATATAATTTAAATTTTTTTTAGAAAACTATTTAAACTTTTAGGGTTAATTTTTTTCCAACTTTTCATGTGACCTCTTGCCCATGTTGCTTGTCTTTTAGCGTATTGTCTAGTCTTTATTGATATTTTCTCAATAACTTCCTCTTTAACCATCTTTTTTTTAATAAAATCACTGATTTCAGCTACACCGATTGCTTTAGATATACTTTTATTTTTTGAGATTCTAAGTTTTAAAAATTTCTTCACTTCCAAAATTGCACCAACATCCACCATATGCTTTGTTCTTAAATTGATTTTTTTAATTAATTCAGACCGAGGATAATCAATATAAAGTTTTAAAAATTCATTTTTTTTAAAACTAGATTTTGTGTTTTTATGCCATTCTATAATAGACTTTTTTGTATATGATTTTATTTCATATGCTCGTATTGATCTTTGAGCATCAGTTGAATTTATTTGACTAAATATCAATGGATCAAGTCTTAAAAGTTTTTTATAAAATTTTTCTTGCCCAATGGATTTATTTAATGATCTGATTTTATTCCTAAATTTTAGTGGAATTAAAGGAATTTCAATCAAACCTTCGGTTAATGCTTTAAAATATAATCCTGTACCACCAACTAAAATTGGGATTTTTTTTCTTTTCTTAATTTCTTTGATCTTTTTAACTACTATCTTGAGCCAATCACCAACTGAAAAATCTTTATTAGATTTTTGAAAACCATATAAGTGATGTTTAATTTTTTCAAAATCTTTTTTATGTGGTCTGGCAGTTAAGATCTTTAAATCTTTATATATCTGCATACTGTCTGCATTGACTATCTCTCCCTGTGTTTTTTTTGCTAATTGAATTGCAAAATCTGACTTACCAGATGCTGTGGGACCATAAATTAAAATAATTTTGGATTTTAAATCCATTGTTACTTTAATTTTATACCAATGTATCTTCTTTGATTTTCGTTATTATAGATAACTAATAAAATTGTTTTTTGATTAGTTTTTAAAACCTGTTTAACAACTTGACTTAAATCATCTATTGATTTTATCTTTTTCTTTTGAGCTTCAATTATAATACTATTTACTTCAATTGAGTTTAGAAGAGGGCTATCATTTTCAATTTTAGTAATAACTAATCCACTTGTTTGGTTAGGAAGTTTTCTTTGTTTTATATCCTCTTTATTCAATTTTCTAACTGTTATCCCTAAGCTTTCTATTTTATCTTCTTTAGGTGAAGATTTTTCAGCAATTGTAAAGTCTTCTGAGGTTTCTAATCTTCCTAATGTAATTTTTTTTGTAATTGCTTTTTTATTTCTCCAAATTTTAACATCTACTCTTTTTCCAACTTCTGTTCTTGCAACAATAATTGGTAATTCTTTCATTTCTTGAATTTTCTCACCATTAAATTCTAAAATAATATCACCTGCTTTTACTCCAGCTTTATCTGAAGGACTATTATCTGCAACACTAGCTACTAGTGCTCCTCTAGGCTCATCCAAACCTTCTACTTCAGCAATTTCTTTAGTTACATCTTGTATCCTAACGCCAAGCCATCCCCTTTTAGTTTCTCCAAATTCTAATAACTGATCAATAATAATTTTTGCACTATTTGAAGGAATTGAAAATCCAATTCCAATTGAACCGTTTCTTCCTAAAATTGCGGTATTGATTCCAATTACATCGCCATTCATATCAAACAAGGGTCCTCCTGAGTTACCAGAATTAATTGATGCATCTGTTTGTATATAATCTTCATATCTAGAAAGACCTATAGATCTATTTCTTGCTGAAATAATTCCAGACGTTACGGTTCCGCCAAGACCAAATGGATTTCCTATTGCAATTACCCAATCTCCAATTCGAGCCTTATCAGAGTCTCCAAATTTTACTGGGATAAATTTTTCTTTTGTATCCAATTGCAAAACTGCAATATCTGATAATGGATCAGAACCAACTACTTTTGCTTTAAATTCTTTATCACCATTAACTCGAACTATAATATCTTCTGCATCTTGGATTACATGATTATTAGTAACCACAATTCCTTTTTCATCAATTATAAATCCTGAACCAAGAGCGGCTGTTTTTCTTTCTTGTGGAGTTCCAAATTCTTTGAACATATCTTCAAATGGAGATCCGGGAGGAAATTGGAAAGGAAATGGGTTAGAATTTGTAACTACTGTTTGTGTCGTTGATATATTGACCACTGATGGCATTAATTTCTCAGCAAGATCAGCAAATGACTCTGGTACTGTGTTGGAATTTGATAAAGACAAATTACTAAATGTAAATAATAGTACTAGAAATATTGTTTTGATTTTTTTCATGCTAACTTTTAACATAATAAATAATTATAAATCCTAAGATTGCAAATACTAGACCACCAAATCTTAATTGACTGTCGTTTACAAACTCTATCTTTTTTAACATATTTTTCATTTTTGATGGAAATATGGCATATAGAATACCTTCAATAAAAAGAAATAGACCAAAAGCTATGATCAACTCTTTCATTCTTTGATTATTATTATTGAGATTTAGGTTTTATATTACCAAAAAATTTAAAAAACTCTGAGTCTGGAGATAAAATTAAAGATGTATCACCACCAATTAAAGCAGTTTCATAAGCTTGCATGGCTCTATAAAAAGCAAAAAATTCAGGATCTCTCCCGAATGCATCAGCAAAAATTTTATTTCTTTGACCGTCACCTTCACCTTTCATGATCTCAGATTTTTTTTGGGCATCAGCTAAAATTACAGTTACTTCTTTATCTGCTGTAGATGTAATTGTTACTGCCATTTCTGCACCTCTAGCTCTAAATTCTTTAGCTTCTCTCTCTCTTTCAGTTTGCATTCTTCTATAGATCGCCTCACTGTTAGCTTGCGGCAAATCTGCTCTCTTAATTCTTACATCAACAATTTCAATTCCAAAATTTTCAGCCTCTGTATTTACACCTTCTTGAATTAGTGTCATTTGTTTTGTTCTGTCTTTTGAAAGTAATGTTTGTAATTCTTGTTGCCCAAGGACATTTCTAATTCTTGAGTTTATAATTGTTGATAGTCTTGATCTTGCAACTCTCTCATTTCCAACTGAAATATAAAATTTTAATGGATCTACAATTTTAAATCTTGCAAACGCATCAACAATTAATCTTTTTTGATCTGAGGCAATTACTTCTTCTGGTGGTGTATCTAAATTTAATATCCTTTTATCCAAATAAACTACGTTTTGAATAAATGGAATTTTAAAATTTAAGCCTGGTTCTACAATAATTCTTTTAGGATCACCAAATTGTAGAACAATAGCTTGGTTAACTTCTTTTATAATAAAAACTGAAAAGAAAACTACTGCTCCAAGAAGTGCAACTATAGGTAATATTATTTTTTGTGCTTTCATTTAATTACTTGCTTTCTTTTTACTTAATTCTGGTAAAGGAAGATAAGGAACTACTCCTGATCCTGCATTTTTTTCAATAATTACCTTCTCTATGTCAGCTAAAACTTTTTCCATGGTTTCTAAATACATTCTTTCTTGAGTAACCTCTTTTGCCTTATCATACTCAGTAAAGATAGATACAAACCTACTAGCTTCACCTTCTGCTTTTGCTACAACTTCTTTTTTATAAGCTTCAGCAGCTTGTAAAATTTTTTGAGCCTCACCTCTAGCTCTCGGGATTACATCATTTGCATAAGCTTCTGCTTCATTCTTTGATCTTTCCATATCAGCTCTTGCAGCTTGAACATCTCTAAAAGCATCAATAACTTGATCTGGTGGGTCTGCTTTTTGAGTTTGTACTTGTGTTATTTGTATTCCACTTTGATATTCATCTAAAATTGATTGAATAATTTCTTGTGTTTCTAATTCAATCTTAGCTCTACCTTCGGTTAAAATTGGTTGAATATCACTTTTAGCAATTACTTCTCTCATTGCAGTTTCTGCTGCAGCTTTAACAGTTCCCTCGGGGTCTTGAATTTCAAATAAAAATTTTCCAGCATCTTTAATTACCCAAAATACAGAAAAATCTATATTTACAATATTTTCATCACCAGTTAACATTAGACTTTCTTGTGGAACATCGGCCACTCCTCCGCCTGTTGAGAAACCACTATCTCTCTCAGATCGAAATCCAATATCCATTCTATTGACTTTAGTAACTTTTGGAGTTTGAACTGTTTCTACAGGAAAAGGTATATGATAATTAAGACCAGGTTGCGTTGTTTTTATAAATTTACCAAATCTCAACACTACTCCTTGTTCATCAGGCAGTACTCTATAAAGACCACTTGCTAACCAAACAAAACCTAAAATAATTAAAACTAAGATGGCTTGCTTTCCTCCAGAAGAGCTTCCTCCGGGTAAAAATTTTTTAATTTTTTCTTGAAACTCCCTGATAATTTTATCAATATCTGGTGGAGTTGGTCCTCTTCCAGATCCATTTCCTCCTCCAGGAGGTGTTCCCCACGGACTTCCACCACTTTGCTTAAAATCATCTGGCATATGCCAAAGTATATAGTGTCTTTATTGTAAAAAACAAGTAATGATCAAAATATGTCAGAAAAAAAGCCAGAACTAAGTGACGCAATGAAAAAGAAATTGGAGCCTAAAAAATTCATAAAGAACCCAATTTTAGGAACAAAATTTACCATTGCTATATCAAGCGCTAAAGGTGGTGTTGGAAAATCTACATTTGCAACAAACCTTGCTTTGGCATTAAAAAGAATTGGATGTAAAGTTGGTTTATTGGACGCTGACATTTATGGACCCTCAATTCCAAAAATGTTTGATATAAATGAAAAACCAAAAAGTGATGGCCAAAAATTAGATCCTATTACCAAATACGATATACAATGTATGTCTATAGGATTTTTAGCTGATCAACAAACACCTATGATTTGGCGTGGTCCTATGGTTACCAGTGCAATTAAAACTTTTACTCAAAAAGTTAATTGGAAAGATTTAGATTTTATTATTGTTGATATGCCGCCAGGAACTGGAGATACTCAGTTGACTTTTTCACAAGAGATTAAAATGGATGGTGCAATAATTGTTTCTACCCCACAAGAAGTGGCTTTGTTAGATGTCAAAAGAGGAATTAAAATGTTTGATAAACTTGGTGTAAAAATTTTAGGTCTCGTTGATAATATGAGTTATTTTGTTGGTGATGATGGTAAAAAATATAAAATCTTTGGTGAAGGAGGTGTCAAAAAAACTGCAGAGGAATTTCAAAAAGAATTTTTAGGAGAAATACCAATTAATTCTGAAATTGGAAAAGCTGGAGATCAAGGAAAGCCTATTGTAGAAGCCAATCCTGAGCATGAAATATCTAAAATTTATTTAGATTTTGCTAATAAAATTAAATCAACCTATCTTTAAGATCAAAAGCAATCATCAATTCATTCCATTCTCTTTTTGAAAGACCTGAGCTATTAACATCAACACTTTCACCTTTTATAAGTTTTTGTATAATAATTTTTCCTTTTGCAGAAACTTCTGTACCTCCAACTCGATAATCCATGAAAGCATCATAAGTAATTGGAACCCATTTTTTAACAGTATCTAACATGATGTCTGCATAAACTCTTATTTCATATTGAGCATGACTATCAGCTCTAAGTCTTAAAAAATTCATTAAATTTAATAAATCTGTTTTCCAATACCACTGTGTATAAGTATTCAAAGTTAGATTCATTCTTGCTAATTCTCTGGCTAAGCCTTTTTTATTATTATCTATAGTTGAACCATCAAATCTTTCATTGAGCATCATTTCATAGTTATCATAAGTTCTTTCTGCATCATTTTTTAAAAGTTCTAAAACTTCTTTAGCTTGATTTCCTTCAATAACGTCACCTCGCCCCTGTCTATTACTTGAAGATTGTGCTGCAAGGTTTTCAGCTGATGGAAGATAAAACTCTTTATCTAATATAGAATATCTTGCAGAATATTCATTCACATTAGCAGTTCTATGTCTAATCCATTGTCGTGCAATAAATATTGGAAGTTTAACATGATATTTTATTTCACACATTTCAAAAGGAGTGCTATGCCAATGTCTCATTAAATATTTTATTAAACCACTATCTGTAGAGACTTGTTTAGTTCCTTTTCCATAAGAAACTCTTGCCGACTGTACAATTGAGGTATCATCACCCATATAATCAATTACCCTTACAAAACCATGGTCTAATGCTGGCATTGCTTCATATAGAATTTTTTCTAATTCTGGGGCTGTAACTCTTTTAGTCGGGTTTTGTTGAGATTGTTGATCTTTAATCTCTTGTAATTGTTCTTTAGTTAATTTCATGATTTTTATTGAATCTCTTTAAATTGCTTTTATATTAATAGTGTTGGCTTGCCAACTACGACGATAAACGAATTTCGTAATAACCATTGCGGACGTGGGGGCAGTACCCACCACCTCCACCATTTACAACTTATGGGGGTGAACTAGATTCGACGGGTGACTAAAGGCTATTCTTTCGTTCGGAATTGTTCCACCGTAACGGGCTAATTTATAATTGCTAACGAAAGTTACGCACTTGCTGCCTAATTAACTTTGTTAATTAAGTAGACGGGGTTCGGGGCACCTGGCAACAGAACGCCCCTTCTCATTTGTTAATTTAGTTTGCAGTATCAACGTTATTTTAAAAATACAAACAAGTAATACGTCATGTGTACGTCCTAGAATTTCTGTTTTATTTTTTTAACTGGTAAATCACTTTTATTAATTTTTGTACAATCTTCTCTATTTCCTCTCATCCCAGAGTCTTCAAAGCTTAACTGATATTCACCCGTTTCTCTATCTA
>CACPGM010000018.1 GCA_902633535.1 uncultured Pelagibacteraceae bacterium
ATTTTTTGAGTTGCAGCATTTGGAGCTGAAGTCATTAAACTTACAACTACCATTGCTACTAAACTAACTGCAGATCCAAAGATACCAAAAGTTAACTGAGTAATACCCAAGAATCCACTTCCACCATTCCGTACCCAAACTAGATACGCAAAACCAGAAATTAGACCTAAAGCCATACCAGCTATAGCACCTTCTTTGTTAGCTCTCTTCCACCATACACCTAGTACAAGTGGGAAGAATAAACCAGACATCGCAAAGTCAAAAGCCCAGATTACTGAACCTAAGATACCTTGGATTTCCATTGCCGCAATAGTTGCTCCAGCAAAACCGATTACTACAAGTAGTACCCTTGCAACAGTCAGCCTTTTTGCAGTCTCTGCTTTTGGATCAATCATTTTGTAATAAACATCATGAGAAATCGCATTAGCAATCGCTAGAATTAAACCATCAGCCGTCGACATGGCAGCAGCCATACCTCCAGCAGCAACTAAACCTGAGATCACGTAAGGTAATCCAGCTATTTCTGGTGTTGCTAATACTACGGCTTTACCACCCATGAAAAACTCATTTAATTCAAGAGTTCCATTTCCGTTAAAGTCGCTAACAAACATCAAATTAGCTTGGTTCCAGTTTTGATACCAATCTATAGCTTGAACTTCTGCAATTGATTTACCAATAATACCAGTCGGTAATGTTGGATCTATCAATGATAGTTTAGAAAGTGTAGCTAACATTGGAGCAGAGGAATACAATAGGAAGATAAAGAATAATGACCAACCTACTGATTTTCTAGCTGCTTTTACGCTCGGAGTTGTAAAGTATCTCATCATAACGTGCGGTAATGAAGCTGTTCCCATCATCATCGCTAGTGCTAATGAAATAAACGCCCAAGGAGTTGCATTTACTGCAGAGTGAGCCTTAGTAATACCAGCTAACCCTTTAGGTACATTTGCAAGATCAGCAGCAGAGTTTTTTACAAAACCGAACTGTTGTTCTAACTCACCAATTCTAGCTACTTCATCAGCTAACATGAAGTGAGGAAAGAAACCTGCCCCAATTTCGTTACTGATCCAGAATACTGGAAGCAAGTAAGCTATAATTAGAACGATATATTGTGCAACTTGTGTCCAAGTTACCCCTCTCATACCACCTAACATTGAACATAGTAAAATACTAATTAATCCAACATATACAGCGTATTGGAACGGGATATCTAAGGCAACAGATGCAATCGTACCTGTAGCGTTAATTTGTGCAGTCACATAAGTAAATGAAGCAACAGTTAAGACTATTACCGCAAGTAACCTAGTTAAATTACCACCATATCTTGTACCAATGAAATCTGGAACTGTGTAACAGCCAAATTTTCTTAAGTATGGTGCTAATAAAGTGGCAACAAGCACATAACCACCAGTCCAACCAACAAGCAATGCCATATAACCATAGCCTTTAAAGTAAATACCACCTGCCATTGCAACGAATGAAGCACCAGACATCCAGTCTGCCGCTGTCGCCATTCCATTGAATACAGTTGGAACTTGTCTTCCAGCTACGTAATATGCATCTGCTTGAGCTGTACGTGATAGATAGCCAATTAATGCATAGATGAATATTGTGAAAGCAACAAAACAAATACCTATTGTTTTTGCCGTCATACCCATCTGTTCACCGATTGCCATAATGATTATGAAACCTATAAAACCTCCTGTATAGATCCCGTAAACCTTAGGCAAATTATCTATAAAATTACCTTTAATCATTAGTCGTCCTCTCTTTCTGCAAAGCCGAACTCTTCATCAATTTTTTCTTGTCTTCCCGCAAACCAGAAAATTAGGATTACGAAAATTCCAAGAGAACCTTGACAAGTAAACCAATAAGTAAGTGGGTAACCAAATGGTCCACCAACATTGTTTAGTTCTGCCCCAAAAAGGAAGATGCCAATTGAGAATACAAACCAGATTGCTAAAGTAACCATTAGCAAACCTCTGGTTTTTTCCCAGTGTTGTTCTTGTTTTGACATGTATACCTCTCTCTTTTAGTTATAACTGGCCAAAACCATACTCATTCTGAAAGATAATAAAAGGTGTAAAAAATGCTCATATTACTGATTTTTTTGGTTTATAAAGCATAAACAACCTTATTTTATGTCAAAATATAAATTTACCTGGAAAGACTTATCTTTAAATGATTTTAAGGTTTATTTCTTTTCTTTATTTAAAGCATTTATACCAAAGAAAAAAATCAGAAGTTTTGATGAATTAGAAGAATTCATTCAAATGAAATCAGCCTGGGTTTCTCAAGTTACCTTGTATGGTTATTTAAAAACCAGAATGGGAACAAGATATGTTCTTCATTTTGAAAATGATGAATTTATGAAATCTGTAAATTTAGCCAAATGGAATATTTATGCTGTTGCTTTGCAAGATCTCACTTTCTATACATTTTCTCATTTGAAGGCTCACTTTAATTTAAAAGAAATTAATAAATCTAAAGAAATTTTTTTAAAAATTCTTGATGATGAAACTTCAAATAACATGCCACCAGAAATAATTGATGAAGCTAAAAAATCTTTTAATGAGAGGATTGAAAAAATTAATTGGGAAAATTATTATAGTGACATTCCATTTAATCCGAGCGCTTTATCATTATATAAATGGGCTCCAATTGCTGAAGAGTTGAAAGTATTAGATAGAAAAATAGTTCTTAATTCTGTAATTTTAAAATGGGATATAATTAAAAAAGAATTTAGAGAAAGAGTCCAATTTTAAATATTTTTTCGATTATCTACTAAACTTTCAACAACACTAGGGTCTGCTAAAGTTGTAGTATCTCCTAATTGATTATGTTCGTTAGCTGCGATCTTTCTTAAAATTCTTCTCATAATTTTACCAGATCTTGTTTTTGGTAAACCAGGAGTAAAATGAATTAAATCAGGCGTAGCAAGTGGACCTATTTGTTTTCTAACCCAAAGTTTTAAATCTCTTTCTAGTTCACCTGTTTCTGTTTCACCAGCATTTAAAGTTACATAACAATATAAGCCGTTACCTTTGATATCATGAGGATATCCAACAACTGCAGCTTCTGCCACTTTAGGGTGAGCAACAAACGCACTTTCTATTTCTGCAGTTCCAAGATTATGCCCTGATACTATAATCACATCATCAACTCTTCCAGTTATCCAATAGTATCCATCTTTATCTCTTTTACATCCATCACCAGTAAAGTATTTTCCTTCAAACTGTGAAAAATATGTATCTATAAATCTTTGATGATCTCCATAAACTGTTCTCATCTGACCAGGCCAAGATTGAGATATGCAAAGTCGACCTTCACCCGCTCCTTTTATTTCCTTACCTTCTTTATCTAAAAGGGCTGGTTTGACTCCATAAAAAGGTTTTGTAGCTGATCCTGGCTTAAGAGGAATGGCACCAGTTTGAGGAGCAATCATAATTCCCCCTGTTTCAGTTTGCCACCATGTATCAACTATTGGACATTTAGAGTTTCCAACTGTTTTATAATACCACATCCAGGCTTCAGGATTAATGGGTTCACCAACAGTACCTAATAATTTAAGTGACTTTCTTGATGTTTTATTCACTGGATCATCACCCTCTCTCATAAGAGCTCTAATAGCAGTAGGTGCGGTATAAAAGGTGTTAACCTTAAATTTATCAATTATTTGCCACCATCTAGAACTATCAGGATAATTTGGGATACCTTCAAACATAATTGTTGTTGCTCCATTAGCTAGAGGTCCATAAATAATGTAACTATGACCCGTCACCCAACCAATATCAGCAGTGCACCAATAAATATCTTTAGGCTTATAATTAAAAATATATTGATGAGTCATCGAAGCATAAACCATATAGCCACCGGTGGTATGTAGTACTCCTTTTGGCTTTCCAGTAGATCCAGAGGTATAAAGAATAAACAGCGGATCCTCAGCATTCATCTCCTCAGGATCGCAGTGGGAAGGAACATCTTTAATTAAATCATGATACCAAACATCTCTATTATTATTCCAATCAATTTTGCTACCTGTTCTTTTTACAACAATACATTTTTTTACATTTGGACAACTTAATAATGCTTCATCAGTTGTTGCTTTTAAAGGTATTGTTTTTCCACCTCTTACACCTTCGTCAGCTGTAATAATATATTCTGACTCACAGTCGTTAACTCTTCCAGAAATTGAGTCTGCTGAAAAACCTCCAAAAATTATTGAGTGTACAGCGCCTATTCTAGCACATGCTAACATTAAAATAGCAAGTTCTGGGATCATAGTTAGATAAATTGTAACTCTATCACCTTTTTGAATTCCTAATTTTTTAAGACCATTCGCAGCTTTTGACACTTTTTGGTGAAGTTGTTTGTATGTAATTTTTTGATTATCTTTTGGATCATCTCCAACCCAAATTATTGCAGTTTTATCTTTTTTGTCTTTTAAGTGTCTATCAATACAGTTTTGTGAAGCATTTAAAGTTCCATCCTGAAACCATTTTATTCTTACATCTGTTGAACTATATTTTATATCTTTAATTTTTTTGTATGGTTTGATCCAAGTTATTCTTTTGCCCTCTTTTTTCCAAAAACTGTCATTATTCTTTATCGATTCATTATACTTTTTTTGATACTGGGCTTTATTTGCCAAACCTGTTCTAATCCATTCAGGTTTAGTTTTGATAATTAGTTCAGTAGGTGCACTTGAGTTATCAGTTTTTTTCTTTCTTTTTTTTTCTTTTGTTTTTCTTTTTCTGATTACTCTTTTTCTAGAATTTCTTTTTTTTACTTTTGTTTTTCTTTTTCTAGAATTTCTTTTTTTTACTTTTCTTTTTTTCTTTTTTTTTGGCATAATTTTTTAAATTTATATCTAAATTTTACCCATGTTGTTTAATATTTTCCAGCTTTTAGAGTCTATAGGCATCACAGACAGTCTGCTTTGTCTAATAAGAGCTAAATGGCTTAATTCCTTGTTTTTCTTTATTTTATCAAGATTAATAGGTTTACTTATTCTTTTTACAAACTTGACGGTAATAGCAACAAATCGCCCTGACTTATCGGTCGTGTCTGGATATGCTTCTTTAATTACCTCAACTATTCCAACAATCTCTCTTCCAACATTTGAATGATAAAAAAAACATTTATCTCCCTTTTTCATTGATTTTAAATTTTTTGCTGCTTGATAGTTTCTAACCCCATCCCAAGGCGCCCCTTTAACACCAGCTTTTTTTTGTTGATCTATAGACCAAACATCTGGTTCTGACTTTAATAACCAATAGCTCATTTTTTAATTTAAGTTACTTTGACTATCGCATATTATTTTTAATAATTATTTACAATAAATATGGACAAAAATCTAAAAAAATTATTTGATTTATATAAAAAAAAAGATTTTTTGAATGCAAAAAAACAGTGTGAAGAAATTTTAAGTAAAATTAATTCAAATTTTGAAATATATAACATTTATGCTGTTATATTATATGAGCTTAAAAAGTTTGATGAAGCAATAATTAATTGGAAAAAAACAATAGAATTGAATAAAGATTATTTTTTTGGATATAATAATCTTGGAAATGTTTATTTAAAAATAAATGAAATAGACAATGCTATAACAAATTATGATAAAGCAATTAAAATTAAATCTGACTATTTTGAGGCTTATCATAATAGAGGTAATGCATATTCAAAATTAAATAATATTCAAAAAGCATTAGAGAATTATAATTTAGCGTTAGCAATCAAATATGATTATCTTCCTTCAATTAAAAGCAGAAAAGAAATATTTAAAAAACAAAAAAATTTTCCCCAAGTTCTATCTGAAATAGACAAGATATTGATTTACGAACCTAATAATTTAAAAGCCTTTATAGATAAAGCAGACATTTATTTTGATTCAAATAAATTAGATGAAGCTTTGGCTAATTATAAAAGAGCTTTAGAGATTAAATCAGAACCATCTTTTGTATTAGGAAATTTTATCCATACTAAAACAAGAATGTGTGAATGGGATAACTTTCAAAATGATATGTCAGAATTAGAGACAAAGCTTAAAAAAAATATTAAATCTTCTCCACCATATCCAGTAACTACACTTTTTGACTCACCAGAATTGCAACTTAAGTGTTCTGAATTATGGCAACAAGAATATGGTCTCAAACACGAGATGAATCTAAAATTTAATAATAAAAAAAATGATAAAATTAAGTTGGGTTTTTTTTCAGCAGATTTTAGAACTCATCCCATGGGGCATTTAATGGTGAAAATGTTTGAACTTCATGATAAAAAAAATTTTGAATTACATGGATTTTATTTTGGTCCAGATTTAAATAAAAATGACTTACTACAAAATAGAATATTAAAATGTTTTGATAGTTTTAATGATATAAACTTTCTAGACAACAATCAGGCAGCCAATTTATCTAGAGACAAAGAAATAGATATAGCAATAGATTGCATGGGCTATACTGGCAATAATAATAGGTTTGGTGTTTTTTTGAATGGAGCAGCACCCATACAAGTAAATTTCCTTGGTTACCCAGGAACGTCTGGATCAAAATGTATGGATTATATTGTTGCTGACAAAACTTTGATTTCTGCCGATGAAGAAAAATATTATTCAGAACAAATTATTTATTTGCCTGACACATATCAACCAAACGAAGAAAATAAGGCGATCTTAGATAGTAAATTAAGCAAAGAAAAACATGGTTTACCTGAAAATAAATTCATTTTTTGTTGTTTTAATAGTCATCAAAAAATTAATCCTGAAATGTTTTTGGCTTGGATAAAAATTCTAAAACAAAAAAAAGATAGTGTTTTATGGCTACTTAAGGATAATAAATTTTCAGAAAAAAATTTAAGAAATACTTTATCCGACCACGGATTAGATCCTAAAAGATTAATTTTTGCTGATCATGTACCTTTGGATCAACATTTAGCTAGATTAAAATTAGCAGATTTGTTGCTTGATACTTATCCATATAATGCCCACACATCATGCAGTGATGCTTTAAGAATGGATCTTCCAGTTGTTACTTTAAAAGGCAAATCCTTTGCGAGTAGAGTTGCTGCAAGCTTGATAAATACAATTAGTGTGGGTGAATTAATCACAAACAACTTTGATGAGTATGAAAAGTTAGCCCTAAAAATTTCAAATGATAAAAAATATTTTGTGGAAATCAAAGATAAAATTAAAGTTAATAAAAAAAATTCTAATTTGTTTAATATTTCGGTCTATACAAAAAATATTGAGGAAGCTTATAAAATTATTTATAATAAATATTTCAATGAAGAATTAAAAACAAATATTGAATTATAATTTAACTCCAGCTCCCTTTAAAAATTCAGCTTTTTCATCTAAGGGCCATCTTGGTTTAGCAGGGCTATCTAAAGAAGAAAATTTGTTAGTTTTAAATTTTTCTAATCCCACCATAGCAATCATTGCCGCATTATCTCCACATAAATTTATTGGTGGAAACACAGGTTTATAACCATTTTCATCACAAAGCTTTATTAACATTTGTCTAATTTTTTCATTTGCTGCTACTCCTCCGGCCATAACAAATATTTTATTTTTTTTAGAATTTACTTTTTCATATTCTTTAAAGGCGACAGTTGTTTTTTTTAAAAGAATATCTAAAATTGTTTTTTGAAAAGAAGCAGCCAAATCAAATTTGTCTTGTTCGTTTTTAATATTTTTACTTATTTTAAGCACCGCTGTTTTAAGTCCAGCAAAAGACAAGTTACATCCTCCTTTATTTAAAATTGGCTTAGGAAGATCAAATCTTTTTGGATTTCCTTTTTTAGCTAATACCTCAATTTGAGGACCACCAGGAAATTCTATTCCAAGTAATTTTGCAGTTTTATCAAACGCTTCTCCAAGTGCATCATCAATAGTAGTTCCCAACCTTTTATATGAACCAATACTCTGTACGTGCAAATATTGAGAATGACCTCCAGATATTAACAAAAGTAAATATGGATAGTTTAATCTGGAATTAAGTTTTGGACTTAAAGCATGACCTTCCAAGTGATTTATAGCAATAAAAGGTTTGTTTAATATTGAAGCAAGACTCTTCCCAAAACTTAAACCTATCGACAAACAAACTATTAATCCTGGTCCTGCAGTTGAAGCGATTGCATCAATTTCCTCAATTTTTTTTCCACTTTCTCCAATTGCTTTTTGAACAATCCAATCAATTTTTTCTATATGCGATCTAGCTGCTAATTCAGGGACTACGCCTCCAAATTCTTTATGAACATCCACTTGACTTGAGATCACATTAGATAAAACTATTGGTATTCCCTGTTCATTTTCAGTAACAATTGAAGCTGCGGTCTCGTCACAACTAGTTTCTATTCCTAGAATTAAGGGTTTTTTACTCATTCAAATAGTTTTTATTAATTGTACAATCTCAATACAAGTAAGAAATAAATTTTTTTATGAAGAGAAAAATAATTATTGGAACTAGAGGTAGTAAGTTAGCATTAATTTATGCTCAAAAAGCTAAAAATAAGATTATTCAAAATACAAATTTTAAAGATGAGGATATCGAGATTATAAAAATATTAACAAAAGGTGATCAGATTAAAGATATTAGGCTATCAGAAGTAGGTGGAAAAGGTTTATTTTCAAAAAATATAGAAAAAGAACTTTTGGAAAAAAATATTGATATTGCGGTTCATGCATTAAAAGATATGCCAGCAATTGAAACCCATGGTTTAAAAAGTAATATATTTTTAAAAAGGAATGACCCTAGAGAAATTTTAATTACTAAAGACAAAAGGAAACTAAATAAATTAAAATTAAAAGCGATTATAGGTACATCTTCATATCGTAGGGAATTCCAAATTAAGAAAATAAGAAAAGATTTTATTTGTAAACTTATAAGAGGAAATGTTGATACCAGAATTCAAAAACTCAAAGACGGTTTATATGATGCTATAGTTTTGTCTTATGCTGGAGTAAAATCTTTGGATATGGAAGATAAAGTTTCTGAAATTTTTTCAACTGAAAAAATAATACCCAGTGCAGGTCAAGGAATTATTGCACTTCAATGTTGTGATAATGATAATGAAATTATTTCTCTTTTAGATAAGATTAATGATAAAGAAACTTTTTTGAAA
>CACPGM010000019.1 GCA_902633535.1 uncultured Pelagibacteraceae bacterium
AGTTCAACAATTCACAAGAATTGGAAAAATGGCAATGATTGGGGGAATGACTGGTGTTTTACATGATGTAATTCCTTATGGATTATCAACTGGGAACAGAAACTCATTACAAGGATTAAACTTAATAGGCTTAAGAAGAGCTAAGTTTGAAAACAAGGATATTTTAGGCTTAAGTGAAGCCTATAAGGAGATTTTTGCAACAAAGAATATCATTGAAAACATAAGCAAATTGAATGGTTCTTTTCAAAAAAATCCATTAGTTAAAAATGTGATTGAGTTTATAACAAAAGATAAAAAAAGATCTATTTGCACACCATTTTCTTAAGATGATAGGATTAATTTTTGGTGACACTGATTTTCCAAAGGAAATTATAAAAACCATTAAAAAAAAGAAAATAAAGTATTTGATAATTGATTTATCAAAGTCTAAAAAATTTAAGCGAGATAAAAGGTCTCATTTAGTATCCATAGGTCAATTTGGTAAAATTATAAATATTCTTAAGGAAAAGAACTGTAAAAAAGTCTTATTTGCTGGAAAGGTAAACAAACCAAACTTTTCAAAATTAAAATTAGATTTTAAAGGCATCTATTATATTCCAAGAATAATTAAAGCATCTAAACTTGGAGATGCAGCCATACTTAAAGAAATCATTAAAATATTAGCTCAAAACAAGATCAAAACTGTAAATTCACTTAAATTTAATCCAGAGCTCTCATTAAAAAAAGGAAATTACACAAAGATTAAACCAAACAGGCATGATCAATTAGATATTAAAAAAGCAATTAAAACATTAAATAGTTTGAGACAATATAATTTTAGCCAAGGAGTTGTAGTTAGAAATAAAAAAGTAGTTTCTATAGAAGGAAAAGGTGGAACTAAAAAAATGCTTGAAAAAGGTAGAAGTAAAAAATTTAGAAATCATGGTGTTCTAGTTAAGTTTCCAAAAAAGAAACAAGATATGAGGGTGGATCTTCCAACGATTGGATTAAAAACTATAAAACAAAGTAAAATGGCTGGATTAAAAGGTATTGTTATAAAAAACAAACAACATGTTTTTTTAGATAAAACTAAATGTATTAAATTTGCTAACAAAAATAAGATGTTTATCTCAGTAAAATGAAAAAGATTTTTATATTAACTGGCGAACCTTCTGGAGACAAACTTGCCTCAAAAGTTATATCTAAACTAAAAAAAAACAATCCTAATATTGAGTATTCTTGTGTTGGTGGAACCCACTTAAATTCATTAGGAATAAAATCTATTTTTAATCTTAAAGAAATTAGTTACATTGGATTCACAAGTGTTTTATTAAATATTTTCAAAATAAAGAATAAAATAAATAAAACTGTAGAGGAAATAATAAAATTTAACCCAGATATATTGTTTAGTGTAGATAGTCCCGATTTTACACTAAGAGTTGCTGAAAAAGTAAAAAAATTAAATAATGGGATCAAGACAGTTCATTATGTAGCTCCACAAGTATGGGTTTGGCGAGAGGGAAGAGTAAAAAAGTTTAAAAAATTCTTAGATCATATTTTATTATTATTTGATTTTGAAAAAAAATATTTTGATAAAGAAAATATTCCAAATACTTTTGTTGGACATCCATTATTAGAGCATGAATTTAAAGATAAGATAGATCTATCTAGCATCATATCGAATGATAAAAAAATTATTTCTCTTTTTTCAGGTAGTAGATCATCCGAAGTAAATTTACTTTTACCTATATTAATTGATTTTATAAATATGATGAATAACAAATTTGATAATTTAACTTTTGTATTTCATACGACTGATGAAAATAAGAATTTAATTAGTGAAAAGGTCAATAATATAAATCTAAAAAATGTCGAAGTTATTTCTGATGAAAATATAAAAAAACAAATACTAAATAAATCTACTTTTGCAGTTTCTAAATCTGGCACAGTTTCTCTTGAAATCTGTAATGCAAAAGTTCCATCTATAATTATCTATAAAATGAATTTTTTGAATTTTTTAATTGTTAAAATGTTGGTCAAAATAAAATTTGCTAACATTATTAATATTATTAATAACCAAGAAATAATTCCAGAATTAATACAAAAAGAGTGTAATGCTAAAGAGATTTTTAATTCTGTTGTTTATTTTCTAAAAAATCCAAAATTAATGAAAAAACAAATTAATGATTGTGAGGAAACTTTAATTAAAATAAGATCAAAAACATCATCATCTGATGAAGCTTCATCAGTATTAACTAAGTTCCTTATTAGTTAATCTTTTTGTTACATCTTCTTTTCCAAGAGAAATAATTATATCATATATCCCAGGTCCAAATTTAGATCCTGTTAAAGCTATTCTCAAAGGCTGTCCAACCCCTTTAAAATTAGTATCGTTTGATTTAATCAATTCGTTTACTATTGGCTCTAATGTTTCTTTGCTAAGTTTAGCAACACTGCTAAATTGAGTGCAGAAATCAGAAATGACTTTTTTGGCTTTATCATCAATTAACTTGATATCATCTTGGTTAAAATTAACTTCATCTACCATGATATATTGACCATTATTGAATATATCTTCCAAGGTTTTAGCTTTATTTTTTAGGAAGATTAGGGATTTTTTAATCTTATCTTTCTTATCTGATTTAATTTCACTCTTATATAATTTGCAATAGTCGGTTAGTTGATCAAATAAATCATTTTCATCGATATTTTTAATATAATGTTCATTCATTGATAAAATTCTACTCATATCTAGTTTCGAAGGAGATTTACCAATTCCTTCGAGATTAAAATATTTAATACTTTCGTCTAATGTAAAAATTTCTTTGTCTTTATAAGACCATCCTAATCTTAAAAGATAATTTCTTAGAGCATCTGGCATAATACCTATTTTGGAATAATCATCTAATGTAGAAGCCTTATCTCGTTTTGATAGTTTCTTTCCTTCAATTGTATGTATTAAAGGTATATGAGCAAACGAGGGTATTTCCCATTTCATAGCTTGATATATTTGTATTTGTTTGAACGTATTAATTTTATGATCATCGCCTCTTATAATGTGTGTCATATTCATTTGATGATCATCGACTGATGCAGATAAATTGTAAGTTGGAGTTCCATCATTTCTTAAGATAATAAAATCTTCAATAGTATTATTGTCAATTTCAACATCACCTTGAACTAAATCTTTTAATACAGATGTTCCATCTATTTTACTTTTAAATCTTATTACTGGTTTAATATCTTTTGGAGCATCGGTTTCTTTCTTATCTCTCCATTTTTTATCGTAGATATAAGGAATTTTTTTTTGTCTTGCTCGTTTCTTTTGTTCCTCTATTTCTTCACTCGAGCAATAACATTTATATGCAAAACCATTTTTAAGTAATTCATTTGCAACTTTGATATGATCTTCAACTTTTTTAGATTGTATATACTCTTCTCCGTCATAATTAATACCAATCCATTTAAGAGATTTAACTATTTGATCTTTATATTCGTCTTTTGATCTTTCTTTATCAGTATCTTCAACTCTTAAATAAAAATCACCTTTTTGGTTTTTAGAATACAACCAATTGAATAAAGCTGTTCTCACACCACCTATATGCAAAGGTCCAGTAGGAGATGGAGCAAATCTTGTTGCTACTTTTTTCATTGAAAATGTTTAGACTATTTTACTAGAAGTTTCTATATAAAGATACTAATACGCCCTGTACTTTAACTCTATCTGGGCCAAATATTTTAGTTTCGTAGTTTTTATTTGCACTTTCAAGTGCTACCACTTTACCTTTTTTTCTAATTCTTTTAAGCATAGCTTCATGCTCATCAATTAAAGCAACAACTATTTTTCCGTTATCAGCAGTGTCTGTTCGTTTGATTATAACAGTATCACCTTCGTTAATCCCAGCTTCAATCATTGAGTCTCCTTGTACTTTTAGACCAAAATAATCACCATTTTTTTCTAAATTACTAGGCAGAGGTATTCTTGACACTTCATTTTGAATTGCCTCTACAGGAGTTCCTGCAGCTATTTTTCCTAGAACAGGCACTTCTAAATCATCAGACATAGGCTTTTCATCATCTAAACCACCCTTAATAACACTTGGTGAAAAACTGTTGTAAATATCATTTGCTGAAGCTGTTTCTGGTAATTTAATTACTTCTAATGCTCTAGCTTTATGAGCAAGTCTTTTAATAAACCCTCTTTCTTCTAATGCACTGATTAATCTATGAATTCCTGATTTAGATTTTAAATTCAAAGACTGTTTCATTTCCTCGTAAGATGGAGACACCCCAGAGCTTCTCAACTTCTTGTTGATAAATAAAAGCAGGTTTTTTTGTTTTTTTGTTAGCATAAGAACAAATATCGTACAAATATGTTCTACAAAAGTTCTCTACAATTCACAATAGTAAAAAAAGCTAATAAAATAGGGATTAATTCGACTAAAGAACTGAAAAAATAGAGTTATTATCAAGATCCTTCAAAAGTGATTCACCAATTAAAAAAGTTTTAATAGATGTTTTGTTTGAAAGTTCCAACAGTTCGTCTTTTGTTTTAATTCCACTCTCTGAAATTAATGGACCTCTGTGATTAATTAAAACATCATGAATATCGTAAGTTGTATTTATATCTGTTTTTAAAGTTTTTAAATTTCTATTATTAATACCAATCAAAGCATCTTTAAATTTAAGTGCTTGCTTAGCTTCTTCGACAGTATGAACCTCGACTATTACAGACATATTTAATTTTAATGCTTCTTCATATAATTCAATCGCAAGGCCTTCACTGACACCAGCTAAGATAATTAATATGGCATCAGCTCCATAACTTTTTGCCAACGGTATTTGAAATTTATCTACAAAAAAATCCTTACAAAGAATTGGCAAATTAACAGTTTTTTTAATCTTACTAATATGGATTAGGTTTCCCAAAAAAAAATCTTCCTCGGTTAGCACTGACAAGCAAGTTGTTTTATTAGAATTGTATGTCTCAGCTATTTTAACAGGTTCATAATCTTTTATAATTATACCTGCTGAAGGACTAGCTTTTTTAATTTCAGCAATGATTGAAAATTTATTTTCTTTTATATTATTTTCAATTTTTTCTTTAAAATTAATAAAAGATTTATTTTTATCTATCATTTCATTTAATGAAGCTAATGAAACATTCTTTTTTAAATTTATTATTTTTTCACTTTTTTTTTTAATTATTTTTTCAAGAACGTTTTCAGGCATTTTGAATTTTTTCTAAATGTTTAATTACTTTTTTTGATAAAATATGTTCTCTTGAATTTTTATAGGCATCAGCAAAATTTTTATGAGTTTCATTAACAATTAATCCTGCAGCAGCATTTAAACATACAGACTTTGAAAAATCATTATCTTCACCTTTAAAAATATTAATCATTTTTTCTGCATTAAATTTTGCGTCATCACCCACAAGATTCTCAAATTTATCTGCATCTACATTTAATTCTTTAGGGTCAATAATAATTTCAGAAATCTTATTATCTTTTAATTGAATTACATTTGTTTTGGCATAAGGAGAAATTTCATCTAAACCATCTTCACTATTGACAATCCAAGCAAATTTAATATCTAAGTTATTTAAAGCATTTGCAAATATTTTTAACAGTTGTTTATCAAATACACCAACTACTTGTCTTTTTACTAAAGCAGGGCTACTTAATGGTCCAATCATATTAAATATAGTTCTTTTTCCAATCTTTTTTCTAGTGGGTCCAACAAATCTCATTGCACTATGATAATTAGGTGCAAACATAAAACCAAAATTATTTTTATTAATTTGAGTCTCTATATCATTTGGTTCTAAATTAATTTTTATATTTAAAGCTTCTAAAACATCACCAGATCCACATTTAGAAGATACAGCTTTATTTCCGTGTTTTGCAACTTTAACACCCATACTTGAAAGTAATAATGCAGATGCTGTTGATATATTTAGTGTATTCATACCATCTCCACCAGTGCCACATGTATCAACACAGTTTTCTACATTTACTCTTTTAGACTTATTTCTAAGAACAAAAACTCCACCAGCTATTTCATCTGAGGCTTCACCCTTGGCTGATAAAAGTGTTAAAAAATCGAATATTTCTTGGTCTTCTACTTTACCTTCCATTAATAGTTCAAAAGCTGCTTTACTTTCTTCAAAAGATAAATTTTCTTTATTTCTAATTTTTTCTATGAATTGTTTCATTAATCTTAAATCTTAACGAAGTTTTTTAAAATTTTAATACCTATCTTAGTTTTAATACTTTCAGGGTGAAATTGCACTCCATGAACATGGTATTTTTTATGTTGTATTCCCATTATCAGTCCATCTTTAGTTTCAGCAGTAATTTCAAGATCTTTGGATAGTGATTTTTTATCAATTATCAAGCTGTGATAACGTGTTGCCTCAAAAGTTTTTGGAAGATTTTTTAATACACCAGTTTTTTTTGATATTATTTTGCTGGTTTTTCCATGCATTAGTTTCCTTGCTTGAACAATTTTAGAACCGAATATTTGTCCTATAATTTGATGACCTAAACAAACACCAAGTATAGGTATCTTTTTATATAAAGATTTAACAATTTTTAGACAATTACCAGATTGATTAGGATTTCCAGGCCCAGGAGATATTACAATTTTATTATACTTTTTTTTTAATATTTCTTTTGAATTAATTTGATCATTTCTAATTACATCAACATTTACTTTTAACGAGGATAAATAATGATAAAGATTAAAAGTAAAACTATCATAATTATCTATTAAAATTATTTTTTTCATTTTAATGCATTAATTAAGGCTTTAGCTTTATTAACCGTTTCTTCATATTCTTTTAAAGGTTTACTATCAGCAACAATACCAGCTCCAGCTTGTACATAAAATTTATTTTTTTTTGCAACTGCTGTTCTTAAAGCTATACATGTATCAAATTCTCCATTCGCTGAAAAATATCCAATCCCACCTGCATAAACTTTTCTTTTTGTTTTTTCTAATTCATCTATAATTTCCATTGCTCTTATTTTTGGAGCACCAGAGACAGTACCCGCAGGGAAACCAGCTAATAATGACTTAAATTTTGAAAATTTTTTATTATATTCACCAACAACATTTGAAACTATATGCATTACATGCGAGTATTTCTCAATAATAAAGCTTTCTGTTACTTTGACTGTATTGATTTTAGATACTTTTCCAGCATCATTTCTACCAAGGTCTAAAAGCATTAAATGTTCTGAAAGCTCTTTTTTATCTTTGAGAAGATCTTTTTCATAATAGCGATCTTCATTCAATGATTTACCTCTAGGTCTAGTGCCTGCAATAGGTCTGACTGTAATTTTATTATCTCTTAATCTTACTAATATCTCTGGACTAGCTCCTATTATTTGAAAATCTTTAAAATTAAAAAAAAACATAAAAGGTGAGGGGTTTGTAACTCTTAGTTTTTTATAAATATCTAAAGGTTTTTTTATTAATTTTGCTTCAAATCTTTGACTTAAAACAACTTGAAAAATATCTCCCAATTTTATGTATTTCTTTGCTTTATTAACCATTTCTAAAAACCTACTTTTGCTGGTGTTAGATCTAATTTTTAAATTTTTTGACTGTTTGGTGTCATTTGTTGTTAAGTTTTTAATTGATGATTGAATTAATAATTTAAAAAGATCAGATTTAATTTCATCATACTTCTTTTGATAGTTGATAATTTTTTCATCTTTAAAAATATTGATTATATAGAAAATTTCTTTTTTTAAATTATCATGAATAACTAGTGTTCTAGGTCGTAAAAGTCTAACATCCGGAATATTAAGATCATTTTTGCAACTATTAGGAATTTTTTCAATATACCTAACAGAGTCATAAGAAAAATATCCAGAAATCAAAGAACATAAATTTGGAAGATTTTTGGGAGTTTCAAATTTAAATTCTTCAATTATTTTCTCAATGAGATTTTCAGGCTTATCTGTTAATTTAACTCTATTATTATTTTTGATTAAATATGAATTTTGATTATTAAATTCCCAAATTTTATCAGGATTTTTTCCAAAAATGGTATATCTACCTTTAATTTTTCCTTTTTCAACTGACTCAAAGATAAAACTATTTTTTTCATCTAAAAAATTATCAATTAAATTTAAAACCTCCTCATCATTCTTAGTTTTTTTCGAAGTGAAGATAATTTGATTTTTTTTGCTTCTATGTCGAAACTTAAAATCTTTGAAGCTTCGATTTATTATCATTGAAATAGATTCTTTACGTTATCAATTGCTATTTGATTTATATCTACTTTGTATTTACTATTAAGATAAATATCGTAAGATTTTAAAATAGTATTTTTATTGTTTGTGTTTTCTTTTGCTATATAGGATTTAAATATATCAGTGTCTTTTTCAATCGGGACATCTTTATAATTTTTAATTTCTGCTAAATAAACTTTTTTGTTTTCATCACTTATTAGGGCAAAACTATTTAAAGGCATTGAGTACAGCATTTCTACAGAATTTATATCAAA
>CACPGM010000020.1 GCA_902633535.1 uncultured Pelagibacteraceae bacterium
ATGGTTAGAGAGAGTTTCAATTTTTTCTGTAAGCAACGCTATCTGTATCTCGGAAGAACCAGTATCTTTATCATGTATTGCTAATTCTTTTGTCTTACTGTTCATATTTTATTTTCCTTATTTGTTTGTTTGTTTTATTAAGTTTTCTATTTTTTCCGCATACTCAAAAGATTCATCTTTTCTAAAGAGCAATTTTGGTAAAAATTTCATTAGTACTTTTTGTGATAGAACTTTTCTTATAAGAAAAGAATATTCTTTTAGTTTTATGATTACCTCATCTTCATCTTTCCCTCCAAGCGGCATCACATATACTTTTGCAATTTTTAAGTCTTGGCTCATTTTTACCTCAGTTACTGTGATCATATTAGTTTCTAAATTTGGAACCTTTGCTTCATTTCTAATGAATATCATACTTAATGACTGCTTGATCATTTCGCCAACTCTAAGCTGTCTCTGAGAAATAGGTTTTCCAATTCTATCAGCCATTATATTTTTCTTTCTTTTGATACTTGATTAAATGCTTCTATAGTATCGTTTTTTTGAATATCCATATAATCTTTTATCGTAATTCCACATTCCTGACCATTGTTTACCTGCTTCACCTGATTTTTTTCTCTAAAAATAGTCCCAACTATACCAGTGTAAATTACTTTACCATCTCTAATTAGTCTAACATCTGAAGTGCTTGTAATTTCACCATCCATTATTTTACAACCAGCAACTTTTCCAGCTCCAGAAACTTTAAAAATTTCTAAAATCTGTGCTGTTCCAATTATTGTTTCCTCAACATCTGGCGCAAGTAGTCCTGACATTTTTTGTTTTATATAATCTAAAACTTCATAAATAATATTATACGAAGAGATCTTTATTTTTTCATTTTCAGCAAGTTTTTTTGCTTCTTTACTAGGCTTAACATTAAAAGCAATCAATGCAGCATTTGATGCTTTAGCTAAAGTCACATCAGTTTCTGTAACCATGCCAATATCTGCTAAAATAATTTTTGGTCTTACTTCGTCGTGTTTGATTTGACTTATAGCATTTTTAATTGCTTCAGATGATCCATGTACATCTGATTTAATTATTAAATTTAATTCTTTAGTTGATTTATCAGAAAATGCTGATTCTTGTGTTGCAAAAGATAATGGGTTTTTCCCTTCCTTAGCTTCTTCTGATCTATTTTCACTTAATGATTTTGCTTCTTTTTCACTATCTAAAACTATAAAATCATCCCCTGCTTTTGCTGCTCCATTAATACCCAAAATTTCTACAGGTGTTGACGGAGAAGCTTCACTTATATTTATTCCTTTGTCATTAATAATAGCCCTTACTTTTCCCCATTTTAATCCACTTACAAAAAAATCTCCTTTTTTCAAAGTTCCAGTTGTAACTATAATGTTTGCAACTGGACCTCTGCCTACATCAATTTTTGACTCTAAAACAACACCAGTTGCTTTTGAATCAAAATCGGTTTTTAAATCTAAAATTTCTGCTTGAAGAATTATAGCTTCGATTAATTTATCTAAATTTATTTTTGTTTTAGCTGATATTTCAACCATCAAAGTATCTCCTGATAAATCTTCAGCGATTAATTCATGTTCTAATAGTTGATTTTTAATTTTTTGTGGATCCGCTTCTGGTAAATCACATTTATTAATTGCAACTACAATTGGAACTTTTGCTGCTTTAGCATGTTTTATTGATTCCACCGTTTGAGGTTTTACCCCATCGTCTGCTGCTACAACTAAAACCACTAAATCAGTCAACTTGGAACCCCTTGCTCTCATCTCTGTAAATGCTGCGTGACCAGGTGTGTCAATAAATGTTAATTTATTCGATTGGTTTTCTATTTGATAAGCACCAATGTGTTGCGTAATACCACCAAATTCTCCTAATACAACGTTCGCACTTCTTAAGACATCCAAGACTGATGTTTTTCCATGATCAACGTGTCCCATTACTGTAACTATTGGTGGTCTATTTTTTAAATTTTCTACTCTTGTTGCTTTTATTTTTTTAATTATTTCCTCTGCTTTTTCCTCACGAATAGGATTGTGTCCAAATTCTTTAACTAAAAACTCTGCAGTATCTGCTGCTAAGGTTTGATTTATTGTAACTGATACGCCCATTCCAAAAAGATATTTAATTACATTGCTTGATTGTTCTGCCATTCTGTTTGCAAGTTCTCGTACAGTTATTGCCTCTGGGATATTGATATCTCTTTTAATGGGTTTTAAGTTATCTCTATCTTCATCTTTATTTAAATTTTTTTGTTCTTTCTCTCTCGCTCTTTTGACCGATGCTAAACTTCTTTCTCTTGCCTCAATTTCATCACTTAAAGCTCTGGAAACTGTTAATTTAGTTTCCCTTTTCTTTGTTCCTAACTTTAGTTTTCTACCTTCATTGTCACCTTTAAGTCTTTTTGTAGCTCTTTGTTCAGCAAGTTTTCTTCTTTCAAAATCTTTTGTGATTGATGGTGTTTTTTCTTTATTTAAAGGTTTTAATGAAGGTCCACGATTAAACGATGAAGCTATTTTTGATCTTACTCCAGTTCCTGAAGGTTTAAAAGATCCTGCCTTTTTGCTTAAATTATTTTTTGATTTTTCAATTACTACTGAATTTTTTCCTTGAGTTTTTGCTATCTCAATATTTCTAATTGATTTTTTTGCTGTCGCTGAAATAGTTAGTTTTGTTTTTTTGTTTTCCATAACTCATCTCTCAATCTTTGTATACAATATTTCTTGCGGACATAATTAGCTCATCAGATTCTTCTTTTGATAGAGCAAAATCCTCTAAATAACCGTGGATTTTTACTCTTTCACCCTTAACAACGTCATATCCACCTGTAAGCTCATCTGACGCTAAATCAGCAAAATCTTCAAGTTTTAAAATTTTTTGTTCACCTAAAGTCACTAACATCCCTGGAGTTAATCCTTTTAAATTAATTAAATCTTCTTCAAGACCAAGATCTTTAATTCTTTGAGAAATATCTTCTTGGTCTTTTTCATAAAATTCTTTTGCTCTTTCAATTAATGCTTTGGCTGTATCCTCTTCAATACCTTCTATTTTTGTTAAATTTTCCGCAGTGCTATCTTTAATATCATCTATGGTTGAAAATCCTTCAGCAACTAATAATTGTCCTAATGTCTCATCAAGCTCAAGGTTCTTAACAAAATTTTCAGTTTTTTCTTTAAACTCTTGTTGTCTTCTTTCAGAGTCTTCTTGATCAGTCATAATATTAATTTCATAATTTAAAAGTTTTGTTGCCAAACGAACATTTTGACCTCTTCTACCAATCGCTTTACTTAAATTTTCTTCTGTTAAAATAACATCCAACTTTTTTCTTTCTAAATCTACATTAACTCTTTGCACCTCTGCTGGTGATAAGGCATTAGATACTAATATAGCTGGATCTTCTGACCAATTAACAATATCAATTTTTTCTCCTTGAAGCTCGTTAACAACAGCCTGTACTCTTGATCCTCTCATACCTACACATGCTCCAACTGGATCTAAAGATGTGTCGACAGCTTTAACACAAATTTTTGCTCTACTTCCTGGATCTCTTGAAGAAGATTTAATTTCAATTAGACCGTCATAAATTTCAGGCACTTCTTGAACAAATAATTTTTCCATAAACTTGGGATGAGCTCTAGATAAAAAAATTTGCTGACCTCTAGTTTCTTTTCTTACATCATAACAATAAGCTTTAATTCTATCTCCAGCTTTTATATTTTCCCTTGGTATCATTTCATTTTTTTGAATAATTGCCTCAGTTCTTCCAAGATCAACAATTACATTCCCAAATTCCAATCTTTTTACAATACCACTTAAGATTGTATCTTTTTTATCAATAAAATCATTAAATTGTCTTTCTCTTTCTGCTTCTCTAACATTTGAACTTATTACTTGTTTTGCTGTTTGAGCAGCAATTCTTCCAAAATCAAATGATGGTAAAGGTTGTAATATTTCATCACCAATTTTTTTATCTTTATTAGTCTCATTAAGCAATATTGCATCTTCTAACTTAATTTCTATATTAATATTTTCTGGATTTTCTGAAATTATTAATTTTCTAAAAAGTTCTATGTCTCCACTTTCACGATTAATCAAAACCTTAATTTCATTATCTTGACCAAACTTCGATTTTGCAGCTTTGGCAATTCCAGTTTCCATTGAACTTATGATTAATTCCTTGTCAATAGATTTTTCTAAAGCTACTGCTTCTGCAATCCTTATTAATTCTAATTTATCAGCTCTTTTATTTAACATATTTATAGTTTGCTCCAAAAAAAAATGGGCTAAAGCCCATTTTGTAAATTCAATAATGTAAGTGGAATATATTAAAGTTTTTTTTTAATTCAATAAAAACTATTTTGTAAAAACACTAGTTTTATCAGTCTTTTCCCAAGAAAATGCACCTTGGCTTTCTGGTGTTCTACCAAAATGGCCATATGCAGCTGTCTTCTCATAAATTGGTCTATTAAGATTTAACATTTCTCTAATTCCTCTAGGACTCAAGTCAAAATTTTCTTTAATTTTTTCTTCAACAAATTTATTTTTTTCTAAATCATTATCAAATAAATCTACATAAATTGAAAGTGGTTTTGAAACACCGATCGCATAAGCAAGTTGGATTAAGCATTTTTCTGCAATTTTTGATGCAACTACATTCTTTGCTATATATCGAGATGCATAAGCGGCCGATCTATCAACTTTTGTAGGATCTTTTCCAGAAAATGCACCCCCACCATGAGGTGCTGCTCCTCCATAAGTGTCAACTATAATTTTTCTACCAGTTAATCCACAGTCTCCATCAGGTCCACCTATAACAAAATTTCCAGTTGGATTGACATAAAGTTCGTCTTCATTAAATCCTTCAAGAAAATTTTTAGGAATAGAATTTAACAAGTACGGTCTAAGAAGCTCTCTTACTTTGCTTTGATCTACATCTGAAGAATGTTGTGAAGAAATAACCACAGATTTTACTTTTTTTGGTTTTCCATCCACATACTCAAAGGTTACCTGGCTTTTAGAGTCAGGTTCAATATTTTTTAATTTTCCTGACTTACGATCTTCAGCCATTAATCTTAAAATTTTATGTGAATAATGAATTGGAGCTGGCATTAATTCTTCTGTTTCATTACAAGCATAGCCAAACATAATTCCTTGATCTCCAGCACCCTCATCTTTGTTTCCTAATGAATCTACACCCATTGCTATATCAGCTGATTGAGAGTGTAAGTGACTTTCTATTTTAGTTGCTTCTTTCCAAGTAAAACCCTCTTGATCATACCCAATATCTTTAATGCAATCTCTGACCTTTTGAATTAAATCATCTTTTTTAATTTCAGGACCTCTTACCTCTCCAGCAATCACAACTTTATTTGTGGTCGTTAAAGTTTCACAAGCAACTCTAGAAAAAGGGTCATTAGAAAGATAACTATCAACAACCATATCTGAAATTCTATCTGAAACTTTATCAGGATGTCCTTCTGAAACCGACTCGCTTGTAAAAAGATAATTCTTTAAATTACTCATTATGAAATTCTATTAAATGAAAATATCAAAAAAATATACAACAAAATTATTATTAAAAACATTTTATTCCCATGTTGTGAGAACAATGTTGTATTAAAAACTCTTTTTTCAGAAAAATCTATATAACCTGATTTTCCTAATGGTAATTTTTTTTCAGCAAATCCCATTGGATTAATTATTGCTGTAACTCCATTATTTGCAGATCTAATTATATATTTTCCACTTTCTATTGCTCTAAAAATACTATGTGTAAAATGTTGATGTGGCCCAACAGAATTACCAAACCAGCCATCTTCTGAAATATTAAAAATGTAATCAAAGTTATGGTTATCAAAAATTTTACCTGAGTAAATTATTTCATAACAAATGAGAGGTAAAACTTCTAAATTAAAATCATTTTCATTAATTTTAATAATTTCCCTATTTTTTCCAGCACTAAAAGATTGATAATTGTTAGTTAAAGACTTTAGTCCAATTCTGCCTAAAAAATTTTCAAATGGTAAAAATTCACCAAAAGGCACTAGATTAACTTTTTTATATGAGTCTATTAAATTAAGCTTATGATTATAAACTGAAAATGAATTATAATATTCATCTTTGCTATCATTTTCATTAATATTTATTCCTAAAAACAATAAATGATTTTCATTAAATTTTTTATCAAACAAAAACTCAAATTCCTTTAAGTCTGATTGATCAACATTTGGAATAATTCCTTCGGGCCACAAAAAGATTGTTTTGATAGCTAAATCGGGTTTGCTAATTATAATCAATTCTTTGATTACTTTTAAAGCATCTGTATTCCCATAAAATCTATCTAAATCAATTTTTGATCCTAAAACTCTTATTACATAATCGTTTTTAACTAAATTTAGTGACTGAAACGATTTTATTTTTAAGGAACCTGATATGTAAAAAATAATCGGTATTATTAACAAAAAGATACTTACGAAAATATCTTTTCTATTATTACTTAAAATAAAAATTGATGGAGCAATAAAAAATGAGATGCATAAAATATTGAATGAGTAAGTGCCTATGAAAGATAAAATTTGTAGTACCTCAAGATTATTAGAAAAACTATAAGCAATTAAATTCCATGGAAATCCTGTCAAAATATTGCCTCTTATAAACTCAATTAGACCAAATAAAACTGAAAACAAAAATAAATTACTAGTTAGCTTTTTATACTTAATCAGAAAAAAACAATAAGTAATAACTCCATAAAAAATTGCTAAAAAGGCAGGAATTAATATTAATACAAAAGGAATTAAAAATTCAAAATTTTCATCAAATGTTAATGAAAAACTAATCCAATATAAATTAGATAAAAAATACCCAAAACCAAAAAGCCAACCATATAAAAATTTATAATTTGAGTTGATTAATTTTTTTTTTTTAAAAAGATAAACAAAAAATAAACTAAAAGTAATAAAATTAATAATTAAAAAATTATAAGGTGGCAAACTTAAAGATGATAATGCGCCCAATAAAATTAAAAACAAGAACTCAAGGTAATTTTTTTTTTTCAATTTAATTAATCTTTTTAATTACTGACTGATAAATTTTTTCTTCCTCTTTCAACATTTTTCTATAGTCTTTTATGTTAATGTGGTCAAAACCTAATAGATGAAGAAATCCATGAATAAAAGATTTAATTAATTTTTCTTTGAATAAAATGATTTTCTGATTTTTAGGTTTGGCCATAAAATTATAACTAATTATAATATCACCTAAATATGAATTATTTTTTAATTTATTTTTTTTTTTAAGAGGAAATGACAAAATATCGGTTGCCTTATTTTTATTTCTAAACTGTTTATTTAATTTTCTAATATTTTTATTATTTGATAACATTAAAGAAAAAAAAATTTTTTTATTTGGGAATAAATATCTTTTTGGAAATGACTTACAGATAGACTGAAAAAAGATTTGTTTCCTTTTTATCTTTTTGGACCAATTTTTATCTTCTGATATTACATCAACACTAATCATTATGATTGCTATAAGCCTTAACAATCTTAGATACTAATGGATGTCTCACAACATCTGAATGATCGAAATCAATAATAGAAATTTCATTTAAATGGGATAGAAGTTTTTTTGATTTATCTAAACCAGACATACTTTTATTTGGAAGGTCAATTTGAGACGGATCACCATTAACTATAATTTTAGAGTTTTCTCCAATTCTAGTAAGAAACATTTTTATTTGGGTATCAGTAGCATTTTGAGCTTCATCTAGAATAGCAAATGAGTTTTTTAATGTTCTTCCTCTCATAAATGCAAGTGGTGCAATTTCGATATCTCCAATCTCAATCATTCTTTGAATCTTTTCAAAATGAAAAAGGTCATATAAAGAGTCATACAAAGGTCTTAAATAAGGATCCACTTTTTCTTTCATGTCGCCTGGTAAAAATCCTAATCTTTCTCCTGCTTCAACAGCTGGTCTAGATAAAATTATTCTCTCAATTTTTTTTTCAAGTAACATGGTTAAAGCAACCGCTACGGCTAAAAAAGTTTTACCAGTTCCTGCTGGGCCTGCTGAAATAACAATATCACTTTGTCTTAATGCCCTTACGTACTCTTTTTGTTTTTCTGACCTCGGTATAATTGATTTTTTTGGTGTTTTAATAATATCGGTAACATTTTGATTTTTAACTTTTTCATTAATCATAAATTTATCAACAGATGATAATATGTCTTTATATTCAATATTACCATTATTAATATATTGGGTAGCTAAAAATTGTATTGCGTTCTTAACTTTTTCATTTTTTTCTAATGTTGACTTTATTAAAATTGAATTTCCCCTTGAGAACAAATTTGCTTCAGTAATTTTTTCTAATTCTTTAAGATTTTTATTAAATTCACCAACTACTCCCATCAACAAATCATTATCAGAAAAAATCACACTTAAAGTATTGTTATCAGAATAAACAAACTTCAAATTAGT
>CACPGM010000021.1 GCA_902633535.1 uncultured Pelagibacteraceae bacterium
CAATAGCACCCTCTTTAATTGCCGCTACAGCAGTTGGAATATTTCCATATCCTGTAAGCATAATTATTCTACTTTGAGAATTAGATGATTGTATTTCTTTTACAACGTCCAAGCCATTTCCATCAGCTAATCTAAGGTCCACTACTGCAAACCCTGGTTTTTTTAATTTAACAACTCCTATTCCTTTTTGTACACTTTCAGCTTGAATAACCTCAAAACCTTTCTTTTCCATTGCTCTGGCTAACCTTTCTCTAAAAGGATTATCGTCATCTACAATTAATAAGGATTTATTCTCAAAATTGCTTAGATTTTGCAAAGGAGTCTCATTTTTCATGATCTATATATGGTAGTTTTTTTCCACAATTCAATAGGTCATTATTTGCTTTACATTGAATAACTATTGAATTAATTGCTGCAAATACTAAAGTTTTTTTTAAAAAAAAGACTTTTTTTTGTTAAATTTTTTTGGGGGGGCATTTTAAATGCAAAAATTTAAGTCAGTTGAAGAATTAATAAATCAACTGAAACCAGATAAGCCAGTTTATTGTATCAGAAAGAAATCAATTCTTTCTGCATCAAATTTTTTTCAAAAAAAATTTCCTGGTAAAGTTTTATATGCAGTTAAAACAAACCCACTTCCTGAAGTAATCAAAACTTTAACTGAAAGTGGAATTGATCAATTTGATGTTGCCTCTATTGAAGAGATTAAAGCTGTAAGAAAATTTAGTCAAAAAACTAAATGTTCTTATATGCATACAGTTAAAAGTAAAGAAAGTATTGCTGAAGCTTATTTCAAATATGGAATTAAAACATTTGCCTTAGATACAAAAGACGAATTAATTAAAATTATCAAAAGTACTAGTGGTGCAAAAGATCTTGAATTATTTGTAAGAGTATCTGTTTCTAACGAACATGCAGAAATTGATTTATCAAAAAAATTTGGAGCATTAAATTCAGAGGCATCTGGTTTATTAAGATTGGCCAAACAACATTCTAGAAAAATTGGTTTAAGTTTTCATGTTGGATCACAATGCATGCATCCTATTTCCTATGCAAAAGGAATCACAGAAATCGGAAACATAATAAAAAAAACAAAAATTATTCCAGATTATATTAATGTTGGTGGTGGATTCCCAACAATCTATCCTGATTTAATTCCACAACCTTTAAATAATTACTTCGATGAAATCAAAAAAAGTTTAGAAAATCTAAAACTAAATAATTTGCCAGAGGTAATTTGTGAACCTGGAAGAGCATTAGTTGCTGAAAGTGGTTCTACAATAGTGAGAGTCAATCTCAGAAAAAAACAAAAACTTTATATTAATGAGGGAACATATGGTACACTTTTTGATGCAGGTACGCCAAACATCGTTTTTCCCTCAAAAATGATTAAAGATACATCAAACAAGATTATTTCCAAAAAAATAACTGCATTTGATTTTTATGGTCCAACATGTGATAGCATGGATTATATGAAAGGTCCTTTCTTGCTTCCTAATAATATAAAAGAAAATGATTATATCGAATTAGGTCAGTTAGGTGCTTATGGTTTAACATTTAGGACTCAATTTAATGGTTTTTATTCAGACGAAATTTATGAAGTTGAAGACGGCCCAATAATGAGCCTTTACGATAAAGAAAATAAAAAGGCTACTTTGGTAGCTTAATGACGGATAACAAAAATTTAGGTCATAATAGTAAAAAAGATTTTCTTAAAAATCCAGTTGAACATATTGATATTACTTCTTTCGACTCTAGAAAAATAATTTCATCAATGGAAAAGATGTCTTTTGTTTCAAGAGAAACAGCCAATGCTGCTAAAATTTATAACGAAATGTTAAAAGATAAAGAATGTACAATTTTTTTAACTTTAGCTGGTTCAACTTCAGCAGCTGGATGCATGAATATCTATAAAGATCTTATAAAGTACAATATGGTAGATGCTATAATTGCTACTGGCGCATCTATTATAGATATGGATTTTTTTGAAGCTTTAGGATTCAAACATTATCAAGGTTCTCAATTTCAGGATGATGCTGAATTAAGAAAAAATTATATTGATAGAATTTATGACACTTATATTGATGAGGAAGAGTTGCAAATTTGTGATAAAAAAATTTGTGAAATAGCTGATAGCCTAGAGCCTAAAAGCTATACTTCGAGAGAATTTATTAAAGAAATTGGAAAATACCTTAAAAAAAACTCAATTAAAAAGGATTCATTAATCGAAACTGCATATGACAATAATGTTCCTATCTTCTGTCCAGCATTCACAGACTCTAGCGCTGGGTTTGGTCTAGTAATTCATCAGGAAAAAAATCCAAAAAATCATATGACAATTGACTCGATCAGGGAATTTAGGGAATTAACTGAAATCAAAATCCAATCAAAAGGTTCTGGGTTATTTATGATTGGTGGAGGTGTCCCAAAAAATTTTATTCAGGACACTGTGATATGTGCCGAACTTTTAGGTAAAGAAGTTGAAATGCACAAATATGCAGTACAAATAACTGTTGCTGACTCAAGAGATGGTGCCTGTAGCAGTTCAACCCTCAAAGAAGCTAGTTCTTGGGGCAAAGTTGATATTACAAAAGAACAAATGGTTTTCGCAGAAGCTACAAGTGTATTACCTTTAATTGCAAGCGACGCTTATCATAGAGGTGAGTGGAAAAACAGAAGTAGAAAAAACTTTTCAAAAATTTTTGGATAAAAAATTGAATTATCTTTCAAATAAAAATGGTTTTCTAGGAATTGATAATAAATTTAATTTTAAAGAAAAGGTCGTAATAATTCCCTTTGGTTTAGAAAAAACAGTTAGTTATGGAAGTGGAACAAAAAATGGTCCTAAAGAAATAATTAAAGCATCTCATCAAGTTGAATTATACGACGAAGAGCTTAATTGTGAACCATATAAAAAAATTGGAATTAAGACATTAAAACCTTTTAAGATTGAGAAAAATATAAATAAAGCTCTTAAGAAAATGTCTAACATCAATAAAAAAATTTTAGATAAAAAACTTTTTCCTATGACTTTAGGAGGAGAGCACTCAATAACACCTGGATGTCTGGAGCCTTTTGTAAAAAAATATGAAAAAATTTGTCTTTTACATTTTGATGCTCATGCAGATTTACGAAATAGTTACAATGGAGAAAAATTTTCTCATGCTTCAGCGATAAGAAGATGTTTGGATCACAAAAATGTCTCTGTTATTTCATTTGGTATACGAAATATTTCTAAGGAAGAAATACCTTTTTTAAAAAAAAATAGATCTAGAGTTAATATTTTTTGGGCCAAAGATAAAGCAAAGTGGAATTTACAAAAATTTAAAAATTTAATTAAGAATAAAACTGTATACCTTACTTTTGATGTGGATGGTTTAGACTCAAGCATAATGCCAGCTACTGGAACTCCTGAACCAGGAGGATTATTTTGGGATGAAACATTAAATATAATAAGAATTGCAGCGAAAAATTCTAATATTGTCGGGGCAGATATAAATGAGCTTGCTCCAATAAAAGGTTTTAATTCATATAATTTTTTAGTTGCTAAATTAGCTTATAAAATTCTATCTTATAGATATTTATATAAAATTTAAACAGGTTTAAATTTTTTAAGAAGTAATCTAAAAGGAATTAGCATTAATAAAGTGATTAAAATTTTAATTGTTAAATCTCCTAATGAAAGTGTTACCCAAGGAACTCCAGTTGCATAAAAGGAAATTGAAAAAAATAAAAATGTATCTACAATTGATCCCAAAATTGACGAGGTAAGTGGTGCAACATACCATGTTTTTTTTCTTAGATTATCAAAAATTTGCACATCCAATAGTTGAGCTACTAAAAATGCAATACCCGAACCGATAGCAATTCTAATAGATATTAAATCAGCAAAATTTGTTGAGAATAACAGTGTAAAGCTTATTCCTAAGGTAAAACCGATATAAACTATTTTTCTTGCCACCTCTTTACCATAGGATCTATTAGCAAGATCTGTGATTAAAAAAGCTACTGGATAACTTAATGCTCCATAAGTTAAAATTTTATCTAAACCGTAGTGATTAATTGGGAACTGAACCAAATAATTAGAAGTTAAAACAACAACTCCCATCATAAATGAGAGTAATAAAAATAATCTATTCATTAAGCCGATTTAGATTGGACTGTTTTTTTTTGAAAGGGAGATTTAACTAGTAAATTTTTTTTTAATTTTTTTAGTCGTGGGGATAAATTTTTATTTTTAACAGTTTTCAAAAATTCATCAAAACTACCTTTTTTATCAACTGATCTAACACCAGCATTACTAACTGTTAATTTTAGGCTTCTCTTTAGTAATTGGCTTGTAAATTTTACTTTTTTTAAATTAGGTAAAAATCTTCTTTTAGTCTTATTATTTGCATGACTAACATTATGACCTTTCATAGGATTTTTTCCAGTTAGTTCGCATTTTTTTGTCATAATAATTCCGTCTGTATAAAGTGAGATTCTGATCGCGTCAAGTTTATAAGATTTAGTTAACCTTTTTTTCCTATTATATCACTATAATTCTTAACACCATCTTTTACTAATATTTCTTTAAGCTCTTTTTTAATCATATTAACTATATTTGGGCCCCTAAAAACCATACCTGTATATAGTTGAATATAATTTGCACCTGCTAAAAATTTTTCATAAGCACCTTTGCCCGAATCTACTCCTCCCACACCAATTATTTTAATTCTTCCCTTTAGAATTTTATAAAATTTGTTAATCAAATTTGTGGATTTATTTTCAATAGGTTTACCCGACAACCCCCCTTTTTGATGTCTTTGAATATTATTCAAAGTTTCTCTACTTGAGTCTGATGAATTTGAAATAATAATTACTTCAACATTATTGTTTAAAAGTACTTCACTGATCTCATGTATTTCTTGGTCGTCAATATCTGGTGATACTTTTACGGCAATTGGAACTTTCGAATTTAAAATTTTTTTTTCTTTATCTATAGTTTGTAATAATTCATTTAACTTTGTTTGTTCATGAAAATTTCTTAAATCTTCAGTATTTGGAGAAGAAATATTTACAGTAATGTAATCAGCTACCTCATAAAAAGTTTTTAAACATTCAATGTAATCATTGAGTCTATTTTCTGTATCTTTATTAGGTCCAATATTTATCCCAAGTAATCCACTTTGCCTATTTGATTTTATTCGGTCTAAAACGTTCTTAGCTCCATAATTATTAAAACCAAGTCTATTAATTAAAGCCTCATCTTCTACAAGCCTAAAAACTCTAGGTTTAGGATTTCCATATTGTTTTAATGGTGTAACTGTACCAACTTCAACAAAACCAAAACCCAATTTAAATAGAGAATTATAAACTTCAGCATTTTTATCAAATCCTGCTGCCATACCGATTGGGTTCTCCAGATCTTTACTAAATAATTTTGTTTTGAATAAAGGATTGTCTTTATCTACATCTAAAATATTCGGAACAAAGTTGAATTTTAAAGATTTAATTGCCAAATTATGAGCTGTCTCGGGATCTAATTTAAAAATTAAGGATCTTAAGTTTGAAAACATTATTTAATCTTATTAATTATAAGATCTTTTGTTTCTTTAACACCAAAAAAACTTATAAAAAAACCCATTCTTGGACCATTTACATCACCAAATACAACTTCATAAATCAATTTAAACCAATCTCGAAGTTTTTCAGTATATCCATTTTCTTTACCAACTGAATAAATTACTGTTTGTATGTCCTCTGGCGACATTTTATCATTACACTTATCAAGAGACATTACTAAAGCTTCTAAAGCTAATTTTTCTTCTTTATTTGGTTTTTTATATTTTTTTTGTAGTTTAATAACATCTTTGAAATATTTAATTGCATAACCAACTAAATTATCAAATATAGGATGATCTTTTTCAGAAATATTTGTTTTATATTTTTTAACAAATTTCCATAAAAGATCTTTATTGTCAGCATTACTTGTTTCAACAAGGTTTAGTAGCATCGAAAATGACATAATCATATTTTCCTTTGGTATTTTACTGTTATGAACGTGCCATACTGGGTTCATTAATAATTGTAATTCATCTTGAGTTTTTGCTTTTTCGATAAAATCTAAATATTCATCAACAGCTTTTGGAACTATTTCTTTATAAAGTTTCTTTGCTCTTTTGGGGTTTTGATACATGTATAACGATAAACTTTCTGGAGAAGCATATTGAAGCCATTGATCTATTGTAATTCCATTGCCCTTGGATTTTGAAATTTTTTCCCCTTTTTCATCCAAAAATAATTCATATGCAAATCCTGATGGATTTGTTTTTCCAATTAATTTAATTATTTTTGATGATAAAATTGCACTTTCTATGAGATCTTTTCCATACATTTCAAAATCAACATCTAAAGCATACCATCTCATCGCCCAATCAACTTTCCATTGTAATTTACAATTACCATCAAGAATGCTTGTCTCCAATTCTTTTCCATTATTGTCAAAAATTATTTTTGATTTGTTTTTATCTATTTTTTTTACTGGTATCTCTAAAACATTTCCCGTTTCAGAACATATAGGCAAAAATGGGCTGTAAGTTTTTTGTCGTTCTTTGCCAAGAGTTGGTAGTATTATATTCATAATTCCATCATAATTTTCTAAAATAGTTTGAAGAGAAGAATTAAAGAAACCTGATTTATACAAAAAAGTTGAACTTTTAAAATTGTATTGAAAATTAAAACTATCTAAAAAGTTTTTTAGCATTTCATTATTATGTTCACCAAAACTTTTAAATTTATTAAAAGGATCAGGAACTTGTGTGAGTGGTTTGTGTAAATTTTTTTCTAATAAATCTTTTTGGGGAACATTATCTGGAACTTTTCTTAAACCATCCATGTCATCAGAGAATGTAATTATTTCTGTAGGTAAATCTGACAGCTGATTTAAGGCGTTGACCATCATCGATGTTCTAGCAACTTCACCAAAGGTTCCTATATGAGGAAGTCCACTCGGACCATAACCAGTCTGTAAAGTTATTTTGCCTTTTTTTTCAATAATAGCTTTTCTTTCTCGAAGCATTTTTTTTGCTTCAACAAATGGCCATGCGCTTGTTTTTTCAAAATTATCTTTTTTAATCATGAATAACTCAAATAAAATCCTAAATTAGTGATTTAGCTAATTCTTATAGAGTTGAAATTTATTTACCATAAAATAATGTTCTTTCAAAATGTCTAATTATAAAACTGTTTTTTTTACACTTGGTATTTTGCAAATAATTCTTGGAGTATTTATGTTTATTCCGATTATAGTTCAATTTATCTATTTAGAAATTGACTCTTCTTTTTTTGGTGCATCTATTGTTACAATTATTTTTGGTATTTTATTTTTTTTGTCTAATTTAGATCATGATAAAAGGCTAACTTTACAGCAGGCCTTTCTTCTTACAGCTTTATCATGGTTAAGCATTGCAATCTTTGGTTCTTTACCCTTTATTTTTTCAGATTTAGATTTCTCATTTACTAATGCTTTTTTTGAAAGTATGTCAGGAATTACAACCACTGGATCAACTATCATCTCGAATTTAGATGAAATGCCAAGAAGTATATTACTTTGGAGGGCTATACTTCAGTGGTTAGGGGGTATCGGGATAATAGTTATGGCAATAACATTAATGCCTATAATGAATGTTGGAGGAATGCAATTATTCAAAGTTTCAAATAATGATTCTTCTGAAAAAATATTACCAAAATCAAAAGAGATAGCACTTCGTCTGATTTATATTTATTCATCTTTAACTTTTTTATGTGGAGCAACCTATAAGATTTTTGGAATGAATTTTTTTGATAGTTTAACTCATTCTATGACTACAATAGCGACAGGCGGATTTTCGAATTACAATGAGTCCATTGGTTTCTTTGACAGTGTTTCAATTGAAATATCAGCAATGATTTTTATTATTCTAGGAAGCTTACCCTTTATTGCATATATAAAATTTATTAGTGGAGACAAAAAAGTATTAATTAATGATACTCAAATAAAAACTTTTTTGAAAATTATATTTTATAGTGTATTAATTCTTTCAATTTATTTATTTTTAGACACGTCATCAGAACTAAATTTGAGAACAGTATTCTTTAATATAATTTCAATATTAACTGGAACTGGTTATGTTAATGCAGAATTTGATACCTGGGGAAGCTTTACATTAGTCTTATTTTTAGGATTGATGTTTATAGGTGGTTGTGCTGGATCAACAACTTGTGGTGTTAAAATATTTAGAATTCAAATATTAAATTTATTTATTGTAAATCAACTTAAAAAAATAGTTTATCC
>CACPGM010000022.1 GCA_902633535.1 uncultured Pelagibacteraceae bacterium
TTTGAAAATTTATTTGATCTAAACTTTATTCCAATAGTAAATGAAAATGACACTATTGCTACAGCTGAAATTAAATATGGTGATAACGATAGACTTGCGTCCCGAGTATCACAAATAACTAATGCAGATACATTAATTTTACTCTCTGATGTGGATGGGTTGTACACAAAAAATCCAAAAATTTTTAAGGATGCCAAGATAATAAAAAGAGTGGAAAATTTTAAAGAGACTTTAAAGAATATTAATCTCAGGGGAAATAATGAATTTGGTAGTGGTGGAATGGGTACAAAAATAGAGGCAGCAAAAATTTGTCAACTTTCAGGATGTAATATGATTATAGCAAATGGTTTAAATCTAAATCCAATTGATAAAATTTTTAAAGGAAATGATTTTACTTTATTTACATCAAAAGTTTCAAAACTAGATGCGAGAAAAAAATGGATTATTAGTTCTATTTATCCTAAAGGGGAATTGATCATTGATGAAGGCGCTAAAAAAGCTTTAAAGAATGGTAAGAGTTTGTTGGCAGCTGGTATTAAAAAAGTAATAGGTAAATTTAGCAAAGGAGATCACATAAAAATATTAGATAAAACTAACAGGGAATACGCTAGGGGACTATGCTCATTTTCATCAAATGAAGTAGAAAAAATATTGGGCTGTCATTCTAGAGAAATTGAAAAAATTTTAGGTTATACTACTAAGTCTGAAGTTGTACATAAAGATGATATGGTAGAAATTTGATGAAAGAGAATTTAATTAAGTTAGGCAAACAAGCGAAAAGAGCTTTTGATATACCCGTAACATCTAAAATAAAAGATAAAGTCCTACAAGATTACAGTAACTTAATATTTAAAAATCAATTGAAGATTATCAGAGAAAATAAAAAAGATTTAAAAACAGCTAAAAAAAAAAAATTAAAAGAAAATTTAATTAATAGACTTTTAATTGATAAAAAGAAAATTATACAGATTTTGAATTCAATAAAGACTATTAGAAAATTTAAAAATCCAGTTGATCAAATATTAGAAAGCTGGAAAAGACCTAATGGTCTTAATATTTCAAAGGTAACAACTCCCATTGGTGTTATTGCGGTGATTTATGAAAGTAGACCCAATGTCACTTCAGATGTTGCATCATTATGTTTTAAATCTGGTAATCCAGTAATTTTAAAGGGTGGAACAGAAGCATATTATTCAAATAAAATTTTAACTAATCTATTTAGAGGTGCCCTAAAAAAAAATAAGATAAATAGAAACTATGTTCAGTTTATAAATTTAAAGAAAAGAAAAGTAGTTGATTATTTATTAACTAAAATGATCAATTATATTGATGTGATTATTCCTAGAGGAGGAAAAAGTTTAGTTAAAAAAGTGCAACACTTATCAAAAATACCTGTAATTGGTCATCTTGAAGGAATATGTCATACCTATATCGATAAAGATGCCAATCTCTCAATGGCAAAAAAGATTACTTTAAATGCCAAGTTGAGGAATACAGCTATATGTGGTGCTACTGAGACTATTTTAATTCATCAAAATTTATTAAAAAAATTTTGTAATCCAATAATATCAAACCTAGAGGAAAATGGATGTAAAGTTATTGGAGACAACAAAGTAAGAAAATTTTATAAAAAAAAATTAAAAATAGCTAAAGAAAGTGATTGGAGTAAAGAATATCTGTCTTCTATAGTATCTATAAAAGCTGTTAAAAATATTGAAGAAGCAATAAATCATATTAATAAATATGGTACAATGCACACTGATGCAATCATTACAAAAAATTTTAAATCTGCAAAAAAATTTTTAAATGGAGTAAATAGCTCAATTGCGATGCAAAATACTTCCACACAATTTGCAGATGGTGGAGAATTCGGTTTTGGTGGGGAAGTTGGGATTTCAACAAACACTTTGCCACCTAGGGGGCCTGTTGGTTTGAGTCAGTTAGTTTCTTATAAATATCATGTTTCAAGTAATGGTAAAATTAGAAAATAAATTGAAAAAAAAAAAGTTAAAAATTGGAATTTTGGGTGGTTCTTTTGATCCTGCACATAGAGGACATCTTGCGATTTCAAAGGAGGCTTTAAAAAGGTTTAACTTAAAAAATGTAATTTGGGCAATTACAAATCAAAATCCCTTTAAAAAAAAAACTTCTAATAGTTTAGAAAAAAGAATTGATAATTGTAAAAAAATTATTGGAACTAACAAATCAATTAAAGTTAAATTTTTTGAAAATATCATTAATTCAAATAAAACTGCTGATTTAATAAATTATTTGTGTAAAAATAAAAGATATGATTTATTTTATCTAATGGGTGCGGATAACTTAATCTATTTTCACAAATGGTATAAATGGAAACAAATTTTAAAAAAATCAAATATTATAGTGTTTGATCGTAATGGGTATAAGAAAAAATCATTAAATTCTAAGGCATATAAGAGTACAAATGAAAAACAAGTTACTTTTGTTGAATTTAATAAAGTCAACATTTCATCTTCTAAATTAAGAAAAATTTGATAGTCTCAATTTAATTAATGGATAAAACTTCAGACCTTAAAGCTATTATAATTAAAACCTTAGATTTAAATAAAGCTCACGATATAGTTAGCATTGACTTAAAAGATAAAAGTTCAATGGCTGATTATATGATAATTGCAAGTGGAACCTCTTCAAGACATATTCAATCTCTATCAGAACAAGTTTTAGAAAAATTTAAGGACAATGGCTTTCGAAACTCAAAAATAGAAGGTAAAAAAAGTACTGAATGGAAATTGGTTGATGGAATAGATCTAATAGTACATATTTTTCATCCTGAAAAAAGAAAGTTTTACGAATTAGAAAAAATTTGGTCTGAATTAGTACCTAAAGAAAAAGTAATAATATGAAAAAAAATTTTATATCAATATTTTTTTTTCTTAATATTTTATTTCTAACAAATAATTCAATATCTTCTGAAAGTAATGTTTACAAAAAAATTGATTTATTTGGAGAAGTTTTAGAAAAAATTAATAATGAATACGTTGATGAGATAAATCAGTCAGAAAGTATGGATTCTGCTATTAATGGACTACTTCAATCACTTGACCCTTATTCAGGATATATGTCGCCCGAAGTTTTTAATGAAATGCAAACTGAGACGAGCGGAGAATTTGGAGGTCTTGGTATTGAAGTTGGAATGGAGTCTGGTGTAGTAAAAGTAATATCACCTATCGATGATACTCCAGCATCAAAAGCTGGTATTAAAGCTGGAGATTACATCGTTAAAATTCAAGACACTCAAGTGCAAGGAAAATCTTTAAGCGAAGCAGTTGATTTAATGCGAGGACCTGTTGGATCAAGTATAGAACTTACTGTAAAAAGAAGAGGTGAAAAAAAAGCACTTATATTTAATATTGTAAGAGAAATTATTGAAATTCAATCAGTCAAGTCAGATCTGTTAGAAAGTAATATAGGATATATTAGATTAACTTCATTTAATGAAAATAGCAGTGGGCAAATTAAAGATAAGATAAAATCTTTAGAAAAAAATCAAAATGTAAACTCTTACATTTTAGATTTAAGAAATAATCCTGGTGGACTACTATCACAGGCAATAAAAATATCTGATTTTTTTTTAGATAATGGTGAAATTGTTTCGACGAAAAGTAGAAAAGTATCTGAAAATAGAAAATGGTTTGCAAAAAAGGGAGATCTTACAAATGGTAAAACATTACTTGTACTTATAAATTATGGCTCTGCTTCTGCATCAGAAATCGTTGCAGGCGCTTTAAAAGATCATAAAAGAGCAATTATTATTGGAGAAAATAGTTACGGAAAAGGTTCTGTTCAATCAATAATACCTTTGAGAAATAAAGGTGCTATTAGGCTCACAATTGCTAAATATTATTTACCCTCAGGAAAGTCTATTTCTGAAGTAGGTGTCAGTCCTGATATTGAAATTGATGAAGAGGGTGAAGAGTTTAAAATAAAATCAGAAACTGATAACCAGCTAAATTACGCTATCAAGCTCTTAAACGGATAAAATGAAAGATAAATATAAAAACCTACCACTTAGAAGTGGTGTAGGAATTGTTGTACTGAATAAACATAATAAAGTTTTTGTAGCAAAAAGAATTGATAATTCAAAAAATTTTTGGCAAATGCCACAAGGTGGTGTTGATGAAGGTGAGGATTTTTTAAAGGCTGCATACAGGGAACTGGAGGAGGAAACTAATATAAAAAGTGTGGAATTATTAAAAGAATTGGACGGTACAATAACCTATGAGCTTCCAGACCAATTATTAGGGATAATTTGGAAAGGTAAATACAGGGGCCAAAAACAAAAATGGTTTTTAATGAAATTTACTGGAGATGAAAAAGAGATTAATATTAAAACAAAAAAACCAGAATTTTTAGATTGGAAGTGGATCGATCTTGATCAAATTACAGAAGTTGTGGTAGACTTTAAACTTCATGTCTACAAAGAACTTAAAGAAAAAGTTAAAAAAGTTATTAGTTAAGAGATCTTAATACTTCAATTTTTTGATCAACTAAATACCTGGATTGGTCATTTATTTCAGAATTATTAGCTTCTTCCTCTGCTAGTTTAAGTAAATCGTCCTTTTTAGATTTATCTAAATCTGTAAGATTAAATATTGAGCTAGTCAGAATTGATAAATTGTTATTTTTAAATTCAACAATCCCATCCTCAATATAATAATTTTCATCTCCAGATTTTGATAGGATTTTGACAATCCCAGGTTTTAAAAATGAAATAATAGAAATGTGATCTTTAAGTATACCCATCTCGCCTTCAAATGCAGGTACAACAACCTCAGAAACATCATCTTGTACTAAAAAAGATTTTTCTGGATTTACTATCTCAATCTTAAATTCATCACTCATTAAGCAGCAGCTTCCTTGGCCATTTTATCAGCTTTTTCTATTGCCTCTTCTATTGTTCCAACCATATAAAAAGCAGCTTCTGGTAAATGATCATAATCACCTTTACAAATAGCAGCGAAGCCTTTTATTGTTGAATCTAAATCAACTAGCTTACCAGGAGAACCCGTAAATACTTCCGCTACAAAGAATGGTTGAGATAAAAATCTCTGTATTTTTCTGGCTCTAGCTACAACCAATTTATCTTCTTCAGATAATTCATCCATACCTAAAATAGCTATGATATCTTGAAGTGATTTATAAGTTTGTAAGATTTTTTGAACTTCTCTAGCGACTCTGTAATGCTCATCACCAACAATTCTAGGATCCAAAATTCTTGAAGTAGAATCAAGTGGGTCTACTGCAGGATAAATTCCTATCTCAGCAATTTGTCTTGAAAGAACTGTAGTCGCGTCCAAGTGAGCAAATGAAGTTGCTGGCGCTGGATCAGTTAAGTCATCGGCAGGCACATATATTGCCTGAACAGATGTAATTGATCCTTTATTTGTTGTAGTAATTCTTTCTTGAAGGTTACCCATATCAGTTGCAAGAGTTGGCTGATAACCCACCGCGGAAGGTATTCTTCCTAATAGGGCTGACACTTCAGAGCCCGCCTGTGTAAATCTGAAAATATTGTCTACGAAGAAAAGAACGTCTTGACCCTCTTGATCTCTAAAATATTCAGCTACAGTCAATCCTGTAAGAGCAACTCTAGCTCTAGCTCCTGGAGGTTCATTCATTTGCCCATAAACTAAGGCAGCTTTTGATCCAGCACCATCCTTTTTGATTACACCTGAGTCAATCATTTCATGATATAAATCATTTCCTTCTCTAGTTCTTTCTCCAACACCAGCAAAAACTGAAAAACCACCATGCGCTTTTGCAACGTTGTTAATTAATTCCATGATCAAAACTGTTTTTCCAACTCCAGCTCCACCGAATAATCCAATTTTTCCACCTTTTGCATACGGAGCTAACAAATCAATTACTTTAATACCAGTAACTAAAATTTCTGTCTCGGTAGATTGTTCGTTAAATTCTGGTGCTGCTCTGTGTATAGGCCAACTTTCTTTAGTTTTTACTTCACCTCTTTCATCAATTGGCTCTCCAATTACATTAATGATTCTTCCTAATGTCTCTGGTCCAACAGGAACTTGGATAGGTGCTTTAGTATTAGTAACCTCATCACCTCTTTTTAATCCTTCAGTAGCATCCATTGCAATCGTTCTAACAGTTGACTCTCCTAAATGCTGAGCAACCTCTAAAACTAGTCTGCTGTCTCCATTTTTACATTCTAAAGCTGTTAAAATTTCTGGAAGATCTCCATCAAATTTTACGTCTACTACTGCTCCAATAACTTGTGTAATTATTCCTTTGCTCATAATTATAAACTCTCTGCTCCTGATATGATTTCTATTAGTTCTTTAGTAATTGCTGCCTGACGACTCCTATTATACTCAATAGTAAGCTTGTCAACCATTTCGCCTGCGTTCCGGGTTGCATTATCCATAGCACTCATTCTTGAGCCCTGTTCACTAGCTGAATTCTCCAACATAGCCTTAAATATTTGTGTTGAAATATTTTTTGGCAATAAGTTGCTTAAAATTTCATCTTCATCTGGTTCAAATTCATAACTATCCTCAGATTTATCTTCTTCTGAATTTTCAACATTCAAAGGGATTATTTGTTGTGCTTGAGGAATTTGCGTAATTACATTTTTAAATTGGTTATAAAAAATTGTACAAACATCAAACTCTTCAGCTCCAAATTTTTTTATTACAATTTTACCAACTTTTTCAGCATCAAAATAATTCACATGTTTAGACTCTTTAAATGAAATATTTTCGATTATCTTATCACCATAAACTCTTTTAAGCTGGTCATTACCTTTGGAGCCTACAGTAATGATCTTTAATTCTTTTCCTTCTTCTACAAGTTTTGCAAAGTAGCTCTTAGCTTTTTTAATTATATTTGAGTTAAAACCACCACACAAACCTCTGTCAGAAGTCATCACAACGCAAAGATGCACTTTATCATTACCTGATCCGGATAATAATTTTGGAGCATTTTCTTTGTCTGAAATCCCGCTAGAAAGATTTAAAATTACGTTATTCATTTTTTCTGAATAAGGTCTTCCCTGCTCAGCATTTTCCTGGGCTCTTCTAAGTTTTGCCGCTGCTACCATCTTCATAGCTTTTGTAATTTTCTGTGTAGATTTTACACTAGCTATTCTTTTTTTAAGATCGTCTAAACTTGCCATAATAAATTAAGATTTAAAGTTTTCCTTTAACTGAGTAATTACTTCGATTAGTAATTTTTCTTTATCTTCTTCTAGCTTTCCTGAACTTTGAATTGAGTCAATTATTTCAGGTTTATCAGACTTACATTTTTCAACTATTTTATTTTCAAATTCGGCAATATCTTTTAAATCAATATCATCTAAATATCCTTTTACTCCACAGAATACTGAAATAACTTGTTCAGCAACTGTCATCGGTGAATATTGTTTTTGTTTAAGAAGTTCAGTTAATTTTGATCCTCTATTTAAAAGTTGCTGTGTTGATGCATCTAAATCAGAACCAAATTGAGCAAAAGCAGCCATCTCTCTGTATTGCGCTAATTCCAATTTCATAGATCCAGAAACTTTTTTCATCGCTTTTGTTTGTGCAGAAGAACCAACCCTAGAAACAGATAAACCCACATTAATAGCTGGTCTAATCCCTTGATTAAAAAGTTCCGTTTCTAAGAAAATTTGACCATCAGTAATTGAAATCACGTTAGTTGGAATAAACGCTGATACGTCTCCACCTTGCGTTTCAATAATTGGAAGTGCTGTTAAAGAGCCTCCACCATGCTCATCACTTAACTTCGCTGCTCTTTCTAAAAGTCTGCTGTGTAGATAAAATACATCACCAGGATAAGCTTCACGTCCTGGAGGCCTTCTTAACAATAGAGACATCTGTCTATAAGCAACAGCTTGTTTAGATAAATCATCATAAATAATTAATCCATGCATTCCATTATCTCTAAAATATTCTCCCATTGTACAGCCTGTGTAAGGAGCTAAAAATTGAAGTGGTGCTGAGTCAGACGCAGTTGCTGCAACAATTGTTGTATACTCCATTGCTCCAGCTTCCTCTAACGTTTTTTGAATTTGTCTTACTGTTGATCTTTTTTGACCGATAGCAACATAAATACAATAAAGTTTTTGTTTCTCGTCACCAGACTCATTAATTTTCTTCTGATTAATAATGGCATCAATTGCAACTGCAGTTTTACC
>CACPGM010000023.1 GCA_902633535.1 uncultured Pelagibacteraceae bacterium
TGCAAGTATACTGGCCCTCTTGTCAATGAAAGTTTTTGTAAGCTCTTCATGAAGTCGATCTGAAAGTTTATCTTCTAATAATTTTGTTTTTTCTATCCAATAATCCTGATTTTCAATCCAATTGTTTTTATTTGAAACATATGACCAAGTTCTTACATTTGCAATTCTATTTGATATAGAATCGACATTTCCCTCTAATTTGTCTAGTTTCATTAGCTGTAATCGCATATATTCGCTAGTAATTTTACCTTTATCACTACTTAGAAACTTAAATACATTTTCAATTACATTGTAATGATTTCCATAAGTTTTTTTAACAAAATCTGGAATTTGACAACATTCCCACAGCAAATTGAGTGTTTGACTATCAAAATTTACATTTTCAAAATTTTTATCTCTTAGAAAATATTTCAAAGCTTTTTCATCTTCACATTCATGAATTTTTCTTAACCATTCTCTTTGAGGTCTTTCTTCTAAGGATTTTATTAAGGTTAACGAATTATTAAAATTAAGATTAGAGTTTCTCCAAAATAAAGTTCTAATATCTTCAAATTTGTGATTTTCCAATAAATCAACTTCCTCTGCATTTATTTCTTTACAATCACCAGTTATTCCAAAACTACCGTCATTAAGATACCTTCCAGCTCTTCCAGCAATTTGTCCTATCTCCGACAAGTTAAGTTTCCTAAGTTTTTTTCCATCAAATTTTTTTAAATTAGAAAAATAAACATTTTCTAAATCCATGTTAATACCCATACCAATTGCATCAGTCGCTACTAAAAAAATCTACATCTCCAGATTGGTATAATTCAACTTGTGCATTTCTAGTTTTAGGGCTCAATGATCCCATTACTATTGCAGCCCCTCCCTTTTGTCTTCTTATTAGTTCTGCAATCGCATAAACCTCTTCAGTAGAGAAAGCAATAATTGCAGTTTTCCTATTAATTCTGGATATCTTTTTATGACCTGCATATGTAAGTTTAGATAATCTATTTCTATTTATAAACTCAATGTCATCGTCTAAATTTGAAATGATTTTTTTAATAGAGCTTGATCCCATAAGCATTGTAAGCTTACTGCCTCTCATATTTAATAATCTATCAGTAAAAATATGTCCTCTCTCATGGTCTGCACACATTTGAATTTCATCTACCCCAACAAATTCCAAAGATTTATCAATTGGCATTGATTCAACAGTACATAAAAAATATTTTGCATTTAGTGGGATAATTTTTTCTTCACCTGTAATTAAAGCAACTTTATCTGTTCCAATTTTGTTAATTACTTTATCATAAACTTCTCTCGCTAATAATCTTAGAGGAAATCCGATCATACCACTTTCAAAAGACAACATAGTTTCAATTGCTAAATGGGTTTTTCCAGTATTTGTTGGACCGAGAACAGCAGTAATTTTGTTATTTGTCATTTCTATCTTTGGTATACTTTTATTTTTACCTACCAGATATAGTTAGTGTAGAAGAACAAAAATAGACTAAAACATGACCGAATCGGAGGATAAAAAGTTCTCATTTTATTTATTATAATTATTTTAGCACAAGATTCGAAACTCATAAAACTTTATTTGAATTATTTATGATTATGATGGTACCCTGAACTTTGATTAAATTAAACAAGAGGAGAAAAAATGTTAAGAAAATTATTTAAAACTTTCGCAATTGTTTTATTTTTAGCGAGTAGTTTTACGAGTAAAGTTATTTCGTCAGAACTAACTTTTTTTACCATAGGTACAGGCGGTACAGCCTATACTTACTACCCAGTAGGCGGAATGATTGCAAACGCAATCTCAAAACCTCCTGGATCAAGAGAATGTGGAAAAGGTGGAAGCTGTGGAGTAGATGGGTTAATAGCATCTGCTGTATCTTCAAGAGGATCGGTTGATAACGTAAATGCTATTTTATCTGGATTGAGAAATTCTGGATTCGCACAGTCAGATGTGGCTTATTGGGCTTACACTGGAACAGGAACGATGGAAGGTAAAGAGCCCGCTAAAGGTCTAAGAACTATAGCAGCACTTTTTGAAGAACATATTCATTTAGTTACTCTTAAAAATAGTAAAATAAAATCAGTAAAAGATCTTAAGGGAAAAAGAGTCTCATTAGATGAACCTGGTTCTGGAACTTATGTTGATGCATTGTTAATCTTAGAAGCTAATGGTCTTAGTGAAAAAGATGTTAAAGCTGAAGCATTAAAAGGTAATGCAGCAACTGATGCACTTAGAAATAAAAAAGTTGATGCAATTTTTGTTGTTGCAGGCTTTCCAACAGGTGCAATTGTTGAATTAGCATCTTCAGTTCCAATTAAACTTGTTCCAATTGATGGTGCTGGAGCAAAAAAATTAACCGACAAATATGGTTTTTTCTCTCAAAGTGATATTCCATCAGGGACTTATGAGAATGTAAAAACAACTAGTACTGTTGCAGTTGGTGCTCAATGGTTTACTTCAGCAAAAGAAGATGATCAGTTAATCTATAATATTACTAAAGCTCTTTGGAATAAAGAGTCTCGAAAATTAATGGATGTTGGTCATGCAAAAGGGAAAACTATAACACCAGAAACTGCACTATCTGGAGTTGGTGTACCGTTACATCCAGGGGCAGAACGTTTCTATAAAGAAGTAGGCTTACTTAAGTAAAAATATATAATTAAAACCCTGGATAAATTATCCAGGGTTTTTTTATGGAAAATTCAAAAGAAAATATTAATTTCGAGGACATAGAAAAAAAATATGATCCTCAATTGTCATTTAGGAAGTTAGGCCCACAGCTTGAAATTTTCATAGTTGCAATCTTGGTTTCTATGTCAGTTTATCATTTCTGGGCATCTGGATTTGGGCTAGTAAGAGAAGTTTTACATAGAGGAATTCATATTTCATATGTGATTGGTCTGGTTTTTATTCTTTTTAGATGGAAAAAGGGAGAGAATAATTTTGAAAAAGGTACATTCGCTTTTTTAGATTTTCAGAATATTAATTTGTTAGATTATATTTTTGCATTTTTGGCTGTGTCTTCAGCTTTATATCTACCATTATTACCTCCTGAGATACTGGCTCAAAGAGTTGGTAATCCAGAGACAATAGACGTATTTATGGGATCAATATTAATAATCTTAACTCTTGAGGCAGCAAGAAGATCTGTTGGTCCTACACTTCCTCTTATAAGTATTATTTTTATTTTATTTGCAATATTTGGACCACTTGCTCCAGGAGCTCTAAAACATGGTGGAACCTCTTGGTTAGGTTTTGTTAATCATATCTACATAACTAATCAGGGTGTTTATGGAATAGCGGTTGGTGTAATGGCACAATACGTTTTTTTATTTATACTTTTTGGAGTTTTAGCTACACGAGTAGGTTTAGGAAAATTATTCATTGATTTATCAATGTTGATTGCTGGAAAATTTTCTGGAGGTCCAGCTAAAGTTGCAATTTTTTCTTCAGCGTTTATGGGAACAATTTCTGGGTCATCTATTGCTAATACTGTTACAACTGGATCTTTAACAATACCGGCAATGAAAAAAGTAGGTTACCCCTCACATTTTTCTGGAGCTGTAGAAGCTGCATCTTCTACAGGGGGACAGATTACTCCTCCAATTTTAGGTGCAGCAGCTTTTATTATGGTGGAATATCTCGAAGTTCCTTTAAGGGATATTTTGGCTGCCGCACTTATTCCAGCTTTATTACATTATTTTGGGATTTTTATCATGGTGCACCTGGAAGCAAAAAAACTTGGCTTAAGAGGTTTAAGACAAGATGAAATGCCAAATTTATTTTCAGTGATGAAAGATAATTGGTTATCACTTTTGCCTTTAATAATTTTAGTTTATTTTATATTAAGTGGACGAACTCCAGACTTTGCGGCAATTTATGGTATCATTTCATGTATCACTATTGGTTTTATTAAACCAAGTAACAGACTTAATGTTAAAGATCTTTGGAATTGTTTAGCATCAGGAGCAAAGAATACTTTAGCAGTTGGTGCAGCAGCAGTTTGTGTTGGAATAATTGTTGGTGTTGTTACATTGACTGGAGTTGGTTTCAGATTAGGATTTGTAGTTATTCAGACAGCTGGAGATATAAGTAATTTTTTTTCAAATATTTGGCCAATATCTTTTTTTTCATTTGAAGATTTAAGATTATTTTTCTCATTAGTTTTAATAGCAATTTCTTGTATTATAATGGGTGCAGGAATTCCTACAACTGCCACTTATATCATTCTTGTTGCTGTTGCGGCTCCAGCACTGGCACAACTCGGCATTGAACCTCTTGTTGCACATTTTTTTGTTTTTTATTATGGAGTTTTAGCTGATATCACTCCTCCAGTTGCATTAGCTGCATATGCAGCATCAGGAATCGCAAAATCAAATCCTTTTAAAACTGGAAATACTGCATTTAGGCTAGGTATTGCAAAAGCGTTAGTACCGTTTGTATTTGTTTATTCGCCCTCTTTATTACTGGTAGCAGGTGAATTTCAAACGAACGAATTAATTCTTACTCTGACAGGAACTTTAATAGGTATTGCATTGATTGGAATTGCATTTTCTGGTTACTGGTTACGACCACTTAAAAAATATGAGCAATTTATAATTGGTAGTGGTTCTTTATTTTTTGTAGCACCAGGAACAGGCTCAATGATCATTGGATTATTGATAATTTTACCTATGTTTTTTTTACAATTTTATAAAAGACTAACCCCTGGGGCCTAAATTTGAAGGCTTAACTTTTAAAATTTTCCAAACCCCAGAAGCCGAAGTTATAATTTTTTCATGACATTTTAATTCACAAAATAAAAATATTAGGGTTTTAGTTTTTTTTAAAATTTTTACGTTACCAATTATTTCATCACCTATTTTTGAAGCTCCTATAAATTTTAAGTCTAATGAAATAGTTACACATGGAGCATTATCGGCTGACCTATGTGCTGCTGTCCCTGCTCCTGCATCTACCAAGGCTGATAAATAACCTCCATGGGTTATGCCAGCAGCATTTAAATGATTTTCATTAATAGTTGATTTAAATTCATATTCAGTTTCTGAAATATTTCTAAACATAACACCTCCGTTATGTTTCATAAAACCTGGCTTCAAACTGATTTGTTCAAATTTTTCAGACATAATCTTTTATAATATAAAAGTTAAAATTAATAAAATTATTAAAATAATTATAAAAAAGTATATTACAGATATTTGAAGGGAAGCTTTAATTAGCCAGTTAAACATATCAATTCTTTTTGGTGCGCCTGCTAGGAGTCGAACCCAGAACCTCCTGGTCCGTAGCCAAGCGCTCTATCCAATTGAGCTACAGGCGCATTTTAATTTTATTTAATTATAGTATATTATTTTTAGTGTATTTTAATGATAAGACAAATTTAAAATTTTATGAGCAATAAATTAAAAGAAGTAGTTATTGTTAATGCGATCAGAACTCCCATTGGCTCTTATAAAGGTTCATTAAAAAATATGGAATCTCATAACCTTGGATCAATAGTCATTAAGGAAGTTTTGAAAAGATCTAAATTTGATAGAGAGGAAATTGATGAAGTTATTATGGGCCAGGTACTGGCTGCTGGTGCAGGTCAAAACCCAGCAAGACAAGCTGCCATAAAAGCTGGCATACCAATTTCAAAACCAGCACATATAGTTAATCAAGTGTGTGGATCTGGACTTAGAGCAGTGATATCAGGTTATCAATCAATCAAATTAGGTGAGTCAATAAATATAATTTCCGGAGGTCAAGAAAATATGTCTATAGCTCCTCACTCAATTTTTTATCGGGATGAAAAAAAATTTTTAGAAGATAAATTACTAGATACAATGATAAACGATGGATTAATAGATGCATTCAATAATTATCATATGGGGGTAACAGCAGAAAATGTTGCAAAAAAATTTGACATATCGAGACAAGACCAAGATGAATTTGCATTAGATTCTCAAAAAAAAACAGAAACAGCTTATGCTAAAAATAAATTTGATGATGAGTTAATAAAAATAAATCATGATGGAAATATCTTAGATAAAGATGAGCATCCAAGATCGGGCTTAGAATTAGCTAACTTAAAGAAATTAAAAACAGTCTTTAAAGAAAATGGAACAGTTACACCAGGAAATTCCTCAGGAATAAATGATGGAGCTGCAGCTTTATTGTTAACCTCGTTAGAAGAAGCAAAAAGAAAATCCATTAAGCCATTGGTAAAAATAGTGTCTTGGGCTTCAGTTGGAATAGATCCAGCTTTAATGGGATTGGGACCTATAGAAGCTGTTCGCAAAGCAATCAAAAAGGCAAAATGGAACTTAAACGAAGTTGATTTATTTGAAATTAATGAGGCCTTTGCTGCCCAAAGTATTGCAGTAATACGTGAATTAGGTATCGATCAAAATAAAGTAAATGTAAATGGTGGTGCTATTGCCCTTGGTCATCCAATTGGAGCTTCAGGAGCAAGAATTTTAGTTACTTTGATACATGAGATGAAAAGACAAAATAAGAATAAGGGTTGTGCAACACTTTGTATAGGTGGTGGAATGGGTATAGCTTTATGTGTTCAGAAAATTTAGGAATTAATTTTTCCGTATTTTTCCTCTAATAAAATTTTTTGTATCCAAGTTCTAGCATCTATATGAGTACTAACTTTTGGTTGAATTAGTGCATTTAACAACTTTTTAATCATTTTTGAAGCATGCACTTAAAGAGTGTCAAAAAATTGGACAGAATGTGTTAGAATTTGCAATTAAGTAAATTTTTATAGTGTATAAGACTTAAAATAATGACAGAAAAATTATTAGTTCCTGACATTGGTGATTTTGAAAATGTAGAAGTAATTGAGCTGTTAGTTAAAGAAGGACAAGAAATTAAAAAGGATGATCCAGTTGTAACAATTGAAAGTGATAAATCTAGTCTTGAAATACCCTCAACTATCTCTGGTAAAATTCAATCTATAAAAGTAAAGGTTGGAGATAAAGTTTCTAAGGGAGATTTAATTCTTGATATATTGAATTCCGATCAAACATCCTCTGCACCTAAAGTTATACCAAAAGATACTGAAAATTTGATAAAGGAAGCAGAAAATGCATTAAAAAAAGATCAAGAACAAAAACATCCAATTAAAAAAAATGAAAAATCTACAATCCAAGTTGTCAAAGATGGTGATTTAGATCCATTAGAAACTAATGAATGGCTTGAATCTTTGTCAGCAGTAATCGAAAAAGATGGCAATCAAAGAGCTCATTTTTTAATTAAAGAATTAATTAATAAAGCTTATATGGAAGGTGCTAATATTCCTTATACTCAAAACACTCCTTATATAAATACAATTCCAGTCGGTGAAGAAAAAAAATCTAATGGAGATCAAAATATAGAGAGACGAATTAGGTCATTAATTAGATGGAATGCGGCAGCGATGGTCGTAAGAGCTAATAAAAAGTTTCCTGAACTTGGGGGACATATTGGAACATTTGCTTCTGCGGCAACATTATATGATGTTGGAATGAATCATTTTTGGAGAGCAAAGAATAATAAATTCGGAGGAGATTTAGTCTATTTTCAAGGACATAGTGCACCTGGAATGTATGCAAGAGCATTTCTTGAAGGGAGACTTAACGAAAAACAACT
>CACPGM010000024.1 GCA_902633535.1 uncultured Pelagibacteraceae bacterium
AAAAAAATAAATCTTCCAATAAAACAAATAGATAAAAAAGAAAATTTTAGAAGAATTATTGATCATAAAAATAACAGTGGTTGGATACATGTTTCACAACTAAAAAAAACAAATTCAGTAATTGCTTTAAAAGATAAAATAATGTTTAAAAAATCTACTATTTTTTCCAAACCTATTGCTCAAATAAAAAAAGGCAGATTATTGGTCGTAAAAAAATGTAAAATTGGATGGTGTAAGATTGAAACTGAAAATTTTGTGGGCTGGGTTGATACAAAAAATTTATGGGGTACTATTATAAATTAAAATCAGCTGATAAAGATTCAATTGTTTCATCTGAAAGTTTAGTCGTGTGAAAATACTCTTTATGATTTATCCCAATTTCTATTTCTGATGCATTATTAAATTTCCCAATTTGATTATCGTTGAACTCAAAATGAATAAATTGAACTGATGACGCCTTTCCTTTAGCAGAGGTTCTATCAATATCGTTCTCGGGTATTGCTTTAATTTCTTCTCCGTTTATTTTTAAAAATACCTTATCTTCAATCCCACCTACTTTTCCTAAAAATGATGCTCTTGAAATGGGGTTATCAATTTCAAACATAAGCGTAGCTGTAAGTTCCTTTCCATTGGGAATAAGTGGGTTATAAGCAGCCAATTCGTCTTTTAATTGTTCATCTCCACCTTTTTCAATGTAAAGCATCTCTTGAACCTGCGCCAACATTGTTTCGAAACTTTCAAAATAAAAAGTAGCATATGGGCCAAGTGCTATTCTTCTACTTTTTTTATAATTAACAATATTTTTTCTAATCTCTTTTCTATTTTTTGTATAGACATCTAAAGACATGATGTCTTCTTTTACAATCTGTCTACTCTCTTTAGGCATGATTACAATCTATAACTTTTAGCTAATAATTCTATAGGGTGTAGTGCCTCATCACTTGTGATGTTAGTATCTATCTCTAATTGTTTTAAATGTTTTCCTGCGAGCGGACAATCTGAAGCCATATATTTATTATTCTTATTTTTTATTTGTCTTGCAGTCGGTCTACCAACTTTATTTGCTAAATCATGAGTATCTTTCATCACACCAAACGTTCCGCCATGACCAGCACATCTTTCAACAACATCTAACTTTACATTTGGAATTAGTTTCAACATATCTCTTGATTTAATTCCCATATTTTGGGCTCTTGCATGGCATGCATTATGAACAGTTACACCACCATCTATTTCTTGTAATCCTTGAACTAAACCCTCGTTATTGGCTATATCTACAACATACTCATCAATATCCATTACGTTAGAGGATAATTTCTTTATATTTTCATCTTTAGACAATAAAAGTGGCCATTCAAACTTTAGCATCAATCCACAACTAGCAGTTAAAGTTATAACTTTATAACCTTTATCAACCCATTTTAATAAATCTTTAGATACTTTTTTCGCTTGTTCAACGACCTTGGGTAAATCTGCTTGTTCTAAAAAAGGCATACCACAACAACCTGGGTAAGCCTCTCGAACTTCAACCCCATTTTTTTTTAAAACCTTTAATGCTGCAACTCCTGTATTTTTTTTATTAAAATTAACGAAACAAGTTGTATAGATTACAACTTTCCTATTTTTATTTATAGTCTCAATATTTATCTTATCTTTATTTTTTTTAAAAAAGTTTGAAAAAGTTTCTGAGTTATATTTTGGTAACTGAACTCTTTTATCAATCCCCACAATAATCTCTAAAATTTTTCTAAAAAATTTATTTTTAATATCAGACGCCCAGTTAATTATTTTTGAAAACATAACACCAATTTTCGCATTTCTATCAATTTGAGCTAATTGTATTGGTACACTTGATAATTTTCCCAACTTTTTTTGAGCAGTTCTATACCTCAACATTAAATGTGGAAAGTCTAGATCAAAATCATGAGGAGGTACATACGGACACTTGGTCATAAAACACATGTCACACAATGTACATGCGTCTACAACTGGTTCAAATTGCTCACTTTTTAAACTATCTACATCTTCGTTTTCTGACTCATCAATCATGTCAAACAATTTTGGGAATGAATCACATAGATTAAAACATCTTCTACATCCATGGCAAATATCAAATACTCTTCTCATTTCAGCATCTAATTTTTCAGGATTTAAAAAATCTGGATGTTTAAAATCTATTGGGTGCCTTATAGGTGCAGCTAAACTACCTTCTTTGCTCATAAAATTTAATTTTTTAGATTTTTATGGTGGGATTACACCCACCATAAATCAGTTTTTTATTTACGAGATAGACTCTAAAGTTTTTTGGAATTTACCTGCATGAGATTTTTCAGCTTTTGCTAATGTTTCAAACCAATCAGCAATTTCTTCAAAACCTTCTTCTCTAGCTGTCTTTGCCATACCAGGATACATGTCTGTATATTCATGTGTTTCACCTTGTACTGCTGATGCTAAGTTAGCTTTAGTTTCACCAATTGGTAAACCAGTAGCAGGATCACCTACTTCTTCTAAATACTCCAAGTGTCCATGCGCATGCCCTGTTTCACCTTCTGCTGTTGATCTAAACACTGAAGCGACATCATTATACCCTTCGATATCTGCTTTTTGTGCGAAGTAAAGATATCTTCTGTTGGCTTGGCTTTCACCAGCAAATGCTGCTTCTAGATTTTCTTTTGTCTTTGTTCCTTTTAATGACATTATTGTCTCCTTAATTATTAATATGGATAATATATAATTATTCTAAACCATAAGTCAACAGTTTAGAATAATTATAATGTATATTCTAAGTTATTGAAATTACAGTATTAATTTTGATTTTGATTATCACTCGCAACTTTAATCAAAACTTCAACTGATTTAATTTTTTTTGCAGTAATATTTTTTTTGATTCTTATTTCTTCAATATCTTCATTGTTACAATCGATTAATTGATTTGTATCTTCATCAAAAAAATGATGGTGATTAGTGATATTTGTATCAAAGTAACTTTTATCACTATTAATTGAAATTTCTTTTAAATATCCTTTGTCCTTAAATGCGTGAACAGTATTATATACCGTTGCTAGAGATATTTTTTCATTAAGCTGATCAGAAATATTTTTTGCAAGATCGTTGATAGTAAAGTGAAAAGTTTTTTCTCTATTAAATAAAACCTCACAAATTTTAAGCCTTTGTTTTGTAGGTCTTAATCCTGATAACCTTAATTTATCAACAAATTCAGTGTTTTTAAGCATTCTTTTTTATAATTGTTCTAAACTATATGTATATTATAATTTAATAAAATCAAGTATTAAGGGTGTTCAATTTTATGAAAAAAAACTCCTATTCATATGATGAACTAATTAACTGCGGAAATGGAGGCCTTTTTGGTCCAGGAAATGCTAAATTACCACTTCCACCAATGCTTATGTTTGATAGAATTACTGAAATAAATGATAATAATGGAGCCTTTAAAAAAGGTTCTTTAAAAGCAGAATTAGATATTAAGAAGAACCTTTGGTTTTTTGACTGTCATTTTAAAGAAGACCCTGTGATGCCAGGATGTCTTGGGCTAGATGCTATGTGGCAGTTAGTTGGTTTTTATCTAGGTTGGATTGGAAATCCTGGCAAAGGAAGAGCACTTGGGGTTGGAAATGTAAAATTTACAGGTGAAGTTTTACAAGATGTTAAATTAGTAACATATGAAATTGATATGAAAAAAATTATGTCACCTGGAGGAACCACTGTGGGGTTGGCTAACGGAGTAGTTTTGGCTGATAATAAAAAAATATATTCAGCTGAGAGTTTAAAAGTAGGTTTATTTAAATAATGAGAAGAGTAGTAATTACAGGATTAGGTATCATTTCTTGTTTGGGAAATAATCAAGAAGAAGTTCATCAATCGTTATTGAATTTAAAGTCGGGGATTTCTTTTTCTGAAGAATACAAAGAACATAATCTTAAAAGTCATGTACATGGTAAACCAAATATAAAACTAGAAGATCATATCGATAGAAAAACAATTAGATTTATGGGTTCAGGTTCTGCTTACAACTATATTGCAATGAAAGAAGCAATTGCAGACTCGGGTCTTGAGGAAAATGAGGTTAGTAATTTTAAAACTGGTATAGTTATGGGTTCAGGTGGACCTTCAATAGAAAATGTAATATTAGCAGCAGATAAAACAAGAGCTAAAACTCCAAAATTAATGGGACCATTTATTGTTCCAAGAACAATGGCAAGTACAGCCTCAGCTACACTTGCAGTTCCTTTTAAAATTAAAGGGACAAACTACACAATGAGTTCTGCTTGTGCAACAAGCGGGCACTGTATTGGAAATTCAATGGAATTAATTCAAATGGGCAAACAAGATGTTGTATTTGCAGGCGGTAGTGAAGAAATTCACTGGGCGATGACTGCAATGTTCGACGCAATGACTGCTTTATCATCAAAATATAATAATACACCTGAAACAGCATCAAGAGCTTATGATAAATCAAGAGATGGATTTGTAATTGCAGGTGGTGGTGGTGTGTTAGTACTTGAAGAATATGAACATGCTAAAGCTAGAGGAGCTAAAATATATGCAGAATTAACCGGTTATGGAGCAACTTCAGATGGATACGACATGGTAGCACCTTCCGGGGAAGGAGCGGTAAGATGTATGAAAATGGCAATGGCAACAACTAAAAATAAAATTGATTACATTAATACTCACGGAACATCCACACCAGTAGGAGATATTACTGAATTAAATGCTGTTAAAGAAACTTTTGGAGACAACATTCCAAAAATTAGTTCAACTAAATCTTTATCCGGACACCCTTTAGGAGCTGCATCAGTTCATGAGGCAATATATTGTTTGATTATGATGAAAAATAATTTCATTTCTGGGTCAGCAAATATTACTGAGATGGATGAGGAAGCTAAAAAATTTCCAATAGTTACCAAAACAGAAACAGGAACAATTTTAAATACAGTTATGTCTAATAGTTTTGGTTTTGGCGGAACCAATGCTGCTTTAGTTTTTGAGAAAGTATAATTATGAGTTTGATGAAAGGTAAAAAAGGATTGATCATGGGTGTTGCCAATGAAAGATCTATCGCATGGGGTATTTCGCAAAAACTTGCTGGGGCTGGAGCAGAACTTGCATTTACTTATTTAGGGGATGCTTTAAAAAAAAGAGTAATTCCTTTAGCAGAAAAATTAAATTCAAAAGCAACATTCAGTTGTGATGTTGAAAACAAAGAAGAAGTTATAAAATTATTTGAAGATATTAAAATAGAGTGGGGTCAAATTGATTTTGTTGTTCATGCTGTAGCTTTTTCTGACAAATCAGAATTATCAGGTGAATACCTAAACACTACTAGAGAAAACTTTTTAAGAAGTATGTTAATTTCATGTTTTTCATTTACAGAAGTTGCTAAAGAAGCATCTAAAGTAATGAAAGAAGGTGGTAGTATGTTAACTTTGACTTACGAATCTACTAAAGCTATTCCAAATTATAATGTGATGGGTGTTTGTAAATCAGCTCTTGAAGCAAGTGTAAAATATCTTGCAAGAGATTTAGGTGCTAAGGGCATGAGAGTAAATGCAATAAGTGCAGGACCTATAAAAACTCTAGCAGCTTCTGCTATTGGAGATGCAAAATTTTTATATAAATGGAATGAAGATCATTCTTTCCTTAAAAGAAACGTAGATATCCATGATGTTGGAAATTCAGCACTATATCTATTAAGTGACCTAGCAAACGGTGTTACTGGTGAAATTCACTACGTAGATGCTGGCTATAACAAGGTTGGAATGCCCGATCCTAGGAATATCACTTAATGAAGCGGCAGGATTTGAACCTGCCATCCCTAATTTTAATTATTCAGAAGCTTGTTTCATAGAAAGCTTAACCTTACCTCTATCAAAACCAATTACTTTAACTTTTACTTCGTCGCCTTCTTTGACAACATCAGTAACTTTAGCAACTCTTTTGTCTGCTAACTCTGAAATATGAACTAATCCATCTTGTTTTCCTAAGAAATTTACAAATGCACCAAACTCCATAATCTTCATTACTTTTCCTGAATAAATTTTATTTAATTCAGCTTTTGCAGTGATATCTTTAATCATTTGCATAGCAATGTTTCTTGCTTCTTCATCTGGAGCAGCAACTGTTACAACTCCTTCATCATTTACATCAACTTTAGCACCTGATTTTTCAACAATCTCTCTAATCGTTGCACCACCTTTACCAATCACAGCAGCAATATCTTTTTTATCAACAGTTACTTGCTCCATTTTTGGAGTGTGTTTTCCAACATCATCTCTTGAAGCGGATAATGCTTTATTCATTTCACCTAAAATATGAATTCTTCCATCTTTAGCCTGCTTTAGAGCCTGTTCCATGATTTCAAAAGTAATACCTGTAATTTTAATATCCATTTGAAGTGAAGTAATTCCATTTTTAGTTCCAGCAACCTTAAAGTCCATATCTCCTAAGTGATCTTCATCACCTAAAATGTCTGATAGAACACTAAAATCATCCCCTTCTTTAATTAATCCCATTGCAATACCAGCAACTGGTTCTTTAATCGGAACACCAGCATCCATTAATGCTAAAGATGCACCACAAACAGTAGCCATTGAAGAAGAACCATTAGACTCTGTAATCTCTGAAACTATTCTAAAAGTATACGGAAACGTCTCTTTAGAAGGTAGTGAAGAATTTATTGCTCTCCATGCTAATTTACCATGACCAATTTCTCGTCTTCCAGTTCCAATCCTTCCAGTTTCACCAACTGAAAAAGGAGGAAAATTATAGTGAAGCATAAATCTTTCTCTGTGTTGTCCATCCAAACTTTCTAATCTCTGCTCATCATCAGATGTTCCTAAAGTGGTAACAACAATTGCTTGGGTTTCTCCTCTAGTAAACAATGCAGAGCCATGAGTTCTTGGTAAAACTCCAACTTCACATGAAATAGCTCTAACGTCAGACAAACCTCTACCGTCGATTCTATTCTTATTTTTAAGAATATCGGTTCTTACTATTGATTTCTCTAAACTCTTTAATTGACTGTTTACATCAAGATCAGTGTAGTTTTCATCTTCCTCAAAAAGCTTTTTGGCTTTATCAGTTATCTCTGAAATTTGATTGGATCTATCTTGTTTATCTTTTGTTGCAAATGCTTTTTTAAGATCATCTGTAAAAGTTGCCTCCAGTTTTTTCTTAACATCAGATAGGTCTTTTTTGTCGACAGTCCATTCTGGTTTTCTACACTCTTTAGCAAGATCTTCTATCATTTGGATTACTGGAACAAAGCCATCGTGTCCAAACTTAACTGCATTTAACATTTCTTCCTCTGTTAAACCATTCGCCTCTGACTCGACCATAAG
>CACPGM010000025.1 GCA_902633535.1 uncultured Pelagibacteraceae bacterium
TCTTTTTAAACTGTCAGATATTATGCTCATTGAAATATAATTTTAATCTACTAGTTTTATAGATAATGCAGAATACTTATCAAGATTTAATTACAGCAGTTCAGAATAAAAATCCTAAGATAAACCCCAAACTTGAGGGTGGAAAAAAATTTCATATGAAAACTGATTTTAAACCAGCTGGCGATCAACCTGAAGCAATTAAACAATTAGTTAATGGTGCTAATAAAGATCTGCTTAGTCAAGTATTGCTTGGTGTAACCGGCTCAGGAAAAACATTTACAATGGCAAAAGTTATTGAAAAAACTAACAGACCTGCATTAATACTTGCACCAAATAAAACTCTAGCAGCTCAATTGTATGGTGAAATGAAATCTTTTTTTCCTGATAATGCTGTTGAGTATTTTGTGTCTTATTATGATTATTATACTCCAGAGGCATATGTTCCGCGCTCAGACACCTACATTGAAAAAGAGGCATCGATTAATGAACAAATTGATCGAATGCGTCACTCAGCTACCAGATCTTTATTGGAAAGAGATGATGTAGTTATTGTTTCAAGCGTTTCATGTATTTATGGATTAGGTTCAGTTGAAGCATATAGTAAAATGACCCTAAGTTTAAAAAATGGCTATGATTATAATAGAGAAGAATTGATAAAATCTTTAGTGGCACTTCAATATAAAAGAAATGATCAAAATTTTTATAGAGGAACATTCAGAGCTAGAGGAGAATATCTAGAAATTTTTCCATCTCACCTGGAAGATCGTGCCTGGAGATTAAGTTTATTTGGAGATAAACTAGAAAAAATTGAAGAGTTTGATCCGCTGACAGGTGATCTGGTAAGCGAACTTAATGTAATTAAAGTTTATGCTAATAGTCACTACATCACACCAAAACCAACAATTGAACAGGCAATAATACAAATTAAAAAGGAACTAGAAATAACTTTAAAAAAATTTAAAGAAGAAAAAAAATTACTTGAAGCACAAAGATTAGAAGAAAGAACTAAATTTGATTTAGAAATGATTGAGGCTACTGGTTCTTGTGCTGGAATTGAAAACTATTCAAGATTTTTATCTGGTAGAAAACCAGGAGAGCCACCCCCTACTTTGTTTGAATATTTCCCTGACAATACATTAATTTTTGTTGATGAATGCCATGTAACAGTTCCGCAGCTAAACGGTATGTATAAAGGAGATAGATCTAGAAAAAGTAATCTTGCTGAATATGGTTTTAGATTACCTTCTTGTATGGATAATCGTCCTCTTAAATTTGAAGAGTGGGATGCAATGCGAACACAAACTGTTTTTGTATCTGCAACACCTGGACCTTGGGAATTAAAACAAACAAAAAATAAATTTGTAGAACAAGTTATTAGACCAACAGGATTAATTGATCCACCAGTTGAAATAAGACCTGCTAAAAATCAAGTAGACGACTTAATGCATGAATGCAAAAAAGTAGTTGAAAATAACTATAGGGTACTAGTTACCACATTAACTAAAAAAATGGCTGAAGATTTAACTGAATACCTTCATGAAAATGGTATTAAAGTAAGATATATGCACTCAGATATTGACACCTTAGAGCGTATTGAAATCATGAGAGACCTAAGACTAGGTGTGTTTGATGTATTGGTTGGAATTAATCTTTTAAGAGAAGGACTTGATATACCAGAATGTGCATTGGTTGGGATTCTAGATGCAGACAAGGAAGGATTTTTAAGATCAGAAACTTCTTTAATACAAACAATTGGAAGAGCTGCTAGAAATTTGGATGGTAAAGTTATTCTTTATGCAGACAAAGAAACTAAAAGTATTAAAAATGCGATTAAAGAAACAGATAGAAGAAGATCTATTCAAGTTGCATATAACAAAAAACATAAAATTGATGCAAAGAGTATTAAAAAAGAAATTGGTGATGTTTTAGAGAGTGTCTATGAAAAAGATTACGTCAAAGTTGGAACTGATGAAAATATTGGGGGCAATCTTAAAAAACACCTAAAGGCCCTTAATAAAAGAATGAAAGAGTCTGCAACTAACCTTGAGTTTGAAGAAGCGGCTAAAATAAGAGATGAAATTAGAAAACTAGAGGCTTCTGAATTAGAAATTACTTTAAATCCTAAAGTAAAAAAATATAGTAATAAAAATAAAATTTATCCTAAAGGCAGATCTACAATGGGAATTCCTGGGACAAGAGCACAGAAAGGTAAAAAAAAATGGAAACAAATAAGATAGTGATTACAGGTGGAGCTGGATTTATTGGATCACATATTTGTGAAGAGATCTTTGAAAAATTTCCTAAAAGTAAAATAGTAATAATAGATAAATTAACATACGCTGGAAAAAAAAAATATCTAAAAGAAATAATTAATTCAAAAAGAGTAAAATTTTTTAGGGAGATATTGCTAAACCTGATACATACTCCAAATTAATGAAAATACTTTTATCTTTAAATAAAAAGATTAAAAAATAGATATGTCTAAAAAAATAATAATTACAGGTGGTGCAACTAGAATTGGTGCTGCAATTGCAAGAAGACTGTCTGGTGCAAATATAGAAATTGTTATCCATTACAATAAATCTAAAAATAAAGCTGAAAAACTTAAAAAAGAATTATCAAAAAATAAAACAAAAGTTTATTTGATTAAAGGTGATCTTTCAAAAGAAAAAGATTTAAAAAGAATTATCAAATTTTCAAAATCAAAACTAAAATATTTTGATTGTTTGATAAACAATGCATCGTTATTTGAAAACGATAATTTAATAAATTTTACATCAAAAAGTTGGAGCCAACACCTAAATATTAATTTAAAAGCTCCTGCCTGTTTAACTAAAGAATTTGCCAAAAATACAAGAGGTAAAAAAAATAATATTATCAATATAATTGACCAAAGAGTTTTTAAATTAACTCCTTTTTTCTTTTCATATACATTAAGTAAAACTGGACTTTACACTTTGACTAAAACAAGTGCTATGAGTTTATCTCCAAATATTAGAGTAAATGGAATAGCTCCTGGGCCAACAATTAAAAATAAACGTCAATCAAATAAACATTTTAAAAAACAATATTTAGCTACTCCTTTAAAGCAACAGGTGGATGTTATAGAAATATGTAATGCTGTTGACTTTTTTATTAAAAACAGCTCTATTACAGGTCAAGTATTAGCTATTGATAGTGGACAGAATTTGAACTGGCAAACACCAGATGTAATAGGAAAAGAATGAAGAAAAGTAGTTTAAAGGTTGTAAAAATAGATGAAAACAAAAGTCTATTTAATTACGAAAAAAAAATTTTAATCAAAAAATTAATATTAGATTTAAAACTTGGTTATTATGAATTTGAAAAAAAAAATCCACAAAAAGTAAAATTCAGCCTTGAGATCTATTACGAAGATAAAAAGCCTACAAATGATAAAGACATAAAATCTATTGTAAACTATGGACAGGTTGTAAAATTGATTAAAAAACTTACTAAAAACAAGCATTATAATTTTTTAGAAACTCTTGCGGAGGATGTTTTTGATGTCTTGTTTAAAGATAAACGTATTGGCAAAATAATGCTTCGAATTGAAAAGCTAGAGATATTAAAAGAATGTACCTCTGTTGGTATTCAAATTACCAAAAAAAGAAGTCATGAAAAGCTCTGAACTTGGAAAAGAAGTAATCAAAAAAGAACTTCCATTAATTCCCAAAAGCCCTGGTGTTTACCAAATGCTAAATCATAAAGACGACATTCTTTATGTTGGAAAAGCTAAAAATTTACCAAATAGATTAAAAAGTTATGTTGCTGAAAAAAATCATATCATTCGAACTGAGAGAATGTTGTCTCAAACTTTTAAAATTGAAATTACGACTACGGAAAATGAAAGTGAAGCCCTACTTTTAGAGGCTAATTTAATCAAGAAACATAAACCAAAATTTAATATTTTACTAAAAGATGACAAATCATTTCCTTTCATATTTATTGGTGAAAAAGAACAATGGCCAAGAGTCACAAAACATAGAGGCAAAAAAGAAAAAGAAGGATTTTACTTTGGTCCTTTTGCCTCTGCAGGTACCGCAAACTGGACTATTAAAATGCTTCAAAAAATATTTCAATTAAGAGTTTGTGATGATGGAACTTTTAAAAATAGAAAAAGACCTTGTATACTTTACCAAATTAAAAGATGTTCAGGTCCTTGTGTAGGATACATAAATAAAACTGATTATAAAAAATCAGTAGACCAGGCAATTCAATTCGTTTCAGGTAAATCAAGGGATATCCAAAAAAATCTTTCTAAAGAGATGGAAGTAGCAAGCGATAAACTTGATTTTGAAAAAGCTTCAATTTTAAGAGATAGAATAAAATCTTTAAATATTATTCAATCTTCTCAAAGAATTAATGAAGCTAACCTTGTTGATGCTGATGTAATAGCTGGATATAAAGAATCTGGTAAAACTTGTATTCAAGTATTTTTTTATAGATCAAAACAGAACTGGGGTAATCAAGCCTACTTTCCAAAACATGATCCAGATCAAGATGTTTCAGAAATTATGTCTTCTTTTTTAATGCAATTTTATGAAAATAAAACTGTGCCTAAATTAGTTATTATCAATAGTGATATTAAAGATAAAAGACTAATAGAAGAAACTTTGAGTAAAAAAGAAGGAAGCACAATTTCTATCAATACTGCAAAAAAGGGGACTAAAGCAAAAGTTTTAGCAATGGCTAAAAAAAACGCAAAAGAATCTTTAAATAGAAAACTTTATGAAACAAATAACAATAAAAGTTTATTTGAGGAAGTTGCTAAAAAATTCAATTTAAAAAGTTCAATCAATTTAGTTGAAGTTTATGATAATAGCCATATTTCAGGAACTAATAGTATTGGGGCTATGGTTACCTTTGGTAATGAAGGTTTCGTTAAAAAGAGATATCGAAAATTTGATATAAAAACAAAAGGAGCCGAGCAAGATGACTTTGCGATGCTTAGAGAGGTTTTATCAAGAAGATTTAAAAGAGCAATTTTAGAGAAAGGAAATTATTTATCATTACCAGATTTAATATTAATTGATGGTGGAAAGGGACAATATTCTTCAGCGAAAGAAGTATTGGACGAGTTGGGCTTTCATGATCTTCCAATGATTGCTATTGCTAAAGGTAAATTGCGAAATAGTGGAGATGAAACTTTCTTCTATAATGGTAAAAGCTACAAATTTGAAAAAAATGATCCAGCTTTATTTTTTATGCAAAGACTTAGAGACGAAGCACACAGATTTGCGATTACCTCTCATAGAGCTAAAAGAGCTAAAGGACTATCAAAATCATTGCTAGATCAAATAGATGGCATAGGTGCTGTTAGAAAAAGGGCTCTGTTAAACCATTTTGGTTCTGCAAGATCTGTTGAGTCTGCTAGTTTTGATGAGATAAAATCTGTAGAAGGTGTTGAAGAAAAAGTTGCAAAAAAGATATATAACTTTTTTCACGAATAATTATGCTTAAGAAAATTCCAAACATATTAACAATTGGGCGAATTTTAATTGTTCCATTTTTTGTACTGGCTTTTTATTTACCAGGTTTTTATGGTGACCTTACTGCTTTAATCTTATTTATCGTTGCTTCGTTTACTGACTTTTTAGATGGAATGTTGGCTAGACTGTTAGGAGAAGAGTCAAAACTTGGTGAATTATTAGATCCTATTGCAGATAAAATTATTGTTGCAACCGCCTTAATTCTTTTGGTTATGGATGGTACAATTCGACATTATGAAGTTATTGCGGCTATAATAATTCTCACGAGAGAAATTTTAATTTCTGGCTTAAGAGAATTTTTAGCAAAAGGAAAAATTAAACTTCCCGTTTCAAATTTAGCTAAACTAAAAACTGTTTTACAAATGGTGTCTATTGCTCTTTTGCTCTCTGGAGAAACAGGAAATAAGATTATAAATTTTCAAGAATATAATGCTCAAACTATAGGTATAATTCTTTTATGGCTTTCTGCGGCCTTAACTCTTTTTACAGGTTATGAATATATCCGTAAAGGAATTGATCATGCAATATCTGAGGACAATAAAGATTAAGTTGTTTTTTACTTTTTAACTAGAGCTTGATAGCTTTCATTTAAATCAATTATAACATCACAAACTTTAAATTGATTTTCAGCTATACAAGATACAGGTGTAACTTCTGCTGCTGTACCTGTTAGAAAGCATCCATCAAAACTTTTTAATTCTTCTGGTTTAATTTTTCTCTCATGAACTTTAATATTCTTGGATTTTGCAATTTCAATAACTGTTCTTCTAGTTATCCCATCCAAAAATGAGTCTGGAACGGGAGTGTGAAGTTCTCCATTTTTATCTTTGAAAAAAATATTTGCTCCAGTTGCTTCAGCAATATTACCTTCATGATCCAACATTAGTGAGTCTGTATAACCCTGTTTTTCTGCTTCATGTTTTGATAGAGTACAAATCATATAAAGTCCTGATGCTTTTGTATCCCATGGTATTGTGTTAGGTGCTGGTCTTCGCCAACTTGAAATATTTAATTTTATACCTTCAACTTTAAGCTTTG
>CACPGM010000026.1 GCA_902633535.1 uncultured Pelagibacteraceae bacterium
CTAAAGGTCTATAAGTGGTTACAACTAATTCATTAGCTTTTCTTGTTAAATCACCAATACCAATTATTGATACTAAAGAGGACATTTTTAAAACATAAACAAATTGATTTCCAATAGCTGGTAAAATATTTTTAATTGCCTGGGGTAAGATTACTAATCTTAATTTTCTAAAGAAATTTAAACCAAGTGAGCTTCCAGCTTCCCATTGAGCTTTTTTAATTGAATTTATTCCTGCTCTAAATATTTCAGCTTGAAATGCACTTTCACTTATTGATAAAGCGATAATCCCAGAAACAAATGGACTAAAACTTATCCCAGTCATTATTGGTAGTCCATAATAAATCCACAGGATTAAAACCAGAAGGGGGATTGATCTTACTATCTCGACATATCCAATATTTAGGTATGTTAGAAATTTACTTTTTGCTAACGATGGAACAGCAACTATAAAACCAATAATCATTGAAATAATAATTGATATTACTGAAATATAAATAGTTGTAGTAATCCCACTTAATAAAAATTTAAGATTAGTTAATCCTTCAATATTATTTGGAGATAAAATTAACCAATTAAGTTCACTTTTACCACATCCGGTCAAAGGTAATATCAGAAGTAAAAAAAATAATTTTTTCACTTTCTGATTTATAAAGAATTAAAAATTAATTACTAACTGATTATAAGCTTTTTAGATTATATTTGGCTAATAACTCAGTAAAAAAGCCTGATGATTTTTTCTTTTTTATCCAGTCATTAACGTAATTATTCCATTTGTTGTCCCCTTTAGGAACCATCATTGCTAAAAAGGCAGGATTCTTTTCACCATCAGGAACTATAGCTAGCTGAGGGTATTTGATAACTAATTTATTTGCTTCTGTAGAACTAGTAATATTTCCATCTGCTCTTCCAGCTAAAACTTCTTGAAAGTCTCTTGCAGGTGCTTCAACAGAATTCAATTTAGATTTTGGAAAAAATTCCTTTGCTTTTTCCTCTTGAGATGTTCCCAAAGTAGTGGCAATGGTCACATTAGAATTGTTAAGTGAATTCCATGTTGAAAATTTATTCAAATTTTTCTTAAGAACCAGCGGAACAGTCCCATATTTGTAATAAGTATCTGTAAATCCTGCTACTTCTGCTCTTTTTGGTGTTTTTGTTACACTAGTTGAAATATCGTATCGTTCTGATGTAATACCTGAAACGATAGTTTTCCATTCCGCAGGCACAAATTCAACTTTAACACCCATATCCTTGGCTAGTTCGTTCATTACATCAATATCAAATCCTTTATATTTATTAGTCGCCGGATCTTTCATAGTCATAGGATCCCAATCCCCAGTTGTTCCAACTTTTAAAACACCTGATGATTTAATTTTATCCAAATTAGACTCAGCATTAAGAGAAAAGGGTAAAAGCGCTAAGAGCACTACAAATAATATTTTTTTCATACTTACTAATAACTGATTTAAAAAACAATTGTGACTATAATCTTGACGCACTATCATTTATCCAAGAGTATAAATACTCAGAAAATGAACGTCTGACAAATAAATTTACTAAATTTTCACCTTTATTGTGAATTATTACATCAATATTATTCAGTAATGTTTGTGTGGTAGATCCTTTTTTTTCTTTAAATTCATTGAAATTAAACGGACACCCAGAAGAAAATAATTCATAAATCTTTGATCCCTCTAATTCCAACATTACAAATTGATCAGTTACATCAATTACAGCACCTAAATTAGTCTTTGAAATACTGTTAAATAAATTTTCTTCAAGTTGGTATTTGTTATTATCTTCTTCAATTAAATCGTTTGAAATGATCATCCATTCATCTGGGCTTAGCCATAAAGATGTAAGTTTAGAACTAGATGATGATGTATTTGCCTCTGTAGGTAAAATCATATCTAAATGTTTACCAACTGTAGTAAAAAATTCTCTTTTTTTTCCTCGAAGATTCAGTTTCATTATAGGAGAAACTTCTTTAATAGATATATCGCTGTACATGATTTGATCATTAATTGGTGAATTGTAATTAAGCATTTAACCTCTTATTTTCTACATCAAAAAAAACAGGATTAGCGACTGTTACATTGATTGTTTTATTTTCCATTGGAATAAACAACTTTTTACCCAACATTTTTTTTCCATCCCTTACAACTGCAAGAGCTATAGATTTTTTTAAATTTGGACTGTAGTAGCTTGAAGTTACGTGTCCAAGCATATTAACTGGTGATTGATTAAGTTCAGAAACTATTTGTGCCCCTTCTTCTAAAACTATACTTGGATTATCTGTTAAAAGACCAACTAATTGTTTTCGATCCTCTTTCATTGTATCGGATCTATAAAGTGAACGTTTTCCAATAAAATCATATTTCTTTTTGCTTACTATCCAATCCATTTGAAGATCTATAGGTGTCATAGTACCGTCAGTATCTTGTCCAACTATGATAAATCCTTTTTCAGCTCTTAATAAGTGCATTGTTTCTGTTCCATATGGAGTGATATTAAATTCTTTTCCAGCTTCCATGCATTTTTCCCAAATAGCTTTACCATAATTAGCTTGAACATTGATTTCGTAACTATGTTCACCAGTAAAACTAATTCTCATTATTCTACATTTTATTTTTCCAATCTGAGCGTTTTTAAAAGACATATGTGGAAAATTTTCTTCGGATAAATCCAAATCAGGAATTATTTTATTTAATATTTTCTTGCTATTTGGACCGCAAATACTAGCTGTAGCGTAATGGTCGGTAACAGAGGTTAAATAAACATCTAACTCAGGCCATTCAGTTTGAAGATAATCTTCAAGTTTACCTAAGACATTAGCAGCACCTCCAGTTGTTGTAGTCATTATGTAGTGATTTTCACCAAGTCTTGTTGTTACACCATCATCATAAACCATTCCATCTTCATTAAGCATCAAACCATATCTGCATTTACCTATTCCAAGTTTTGACCAAGCGTTTGTGTAAACTCTATTTAGGAACTCAGAAGCATCACTTCCTTGGATATCTATTTTTCCTAATGTTGATGCATCCAATATTCCAGCACTTTCTCTTGCTGCCATACTTTCTCTTTGAACAGCTTCGTGCATACTCTCACCATTGACAGGGTAGTACCAAGCTCTCTTCCACTGACCTACATTTTCAAATTCACCTTTATTTTTTATGTGCCAATCGTTCATTGGTGTTCTTCTAAATACATCAAAATATTCTCCAACATTTCGTCCAACAATTGTTCCAAATGTGAGTGGTGTATATGGTGGTCTAAATGTTGTTGTTCCAAGTTTGCCCATTTTAACACCAGCGGTATCTGCAATTATTCCAAGTGCATGCATATTACCAAGTTTACCTTGGTCAGTGCCCATCCCGGTTGTTGTATATCTTTTTACATGTTCTATTGATCTAAAACCTTCCCTTAAGGCTAACTTAATGTCTTTAGCAGTTGCATCATTCTGATAATCTACAAATGGTTTTGTTTTACCAATAGGTTTATCAGCTGGTAGTAACCAAATGTTTCTTTTTGAACTTTCCTCTTCAGTCTCAATTTTGATATTATCAAAATCTGTTTGATCAATTTTTAAAAATTTTTTTAAATTAGTTGATAAATTATTCACAATTTTTTTTATATTAAAATCTCCGTTACATGATCCAACACTTAATTGATCTGAAGGATATTTATCTGGCAAAAATATTTTATCGTTTTCATTAAAAGATAATTTACCCCCAGATTGAGTAAATAAATGAACAGCAGGAGTCCAGCCACCTGCAACACCTAGACAATCACATGGAATATTTATTTTATCACCAGTTACTGACAGACCATCATTTGATAGTTTCATTGTTGATACAGAATTTAATCTTTTGTAACCTTTAGTGTCTACGATTGTATGAGACCAATGAACAGTAATACCTGCATCTTTAACAGCTTTAACAATTTTTGAATTTGAATTTTCTCTAATATCAATAATTGCTTCAACTTTTATTCCTTTGTTGTGTAAACAAAGGGCACTTTCGTAAGCGCTATCATTATTAGTAAAAAAGACATTTTTTCTACCAGAAACTACTCCATAAAAATTAGCATATCTTTTAACAGCTGAAGAAAGCATAATACCTGGTCTATCATTGTTATTAAATATAAGAGGTCTTTCCAGAGCTCCTGTTGCAAGAATTACTTTTTTAGCTCTGATCTTTAGAAGTCTTTGTCTAATTTTGCCTTCTTTATCATTTTTTCCTAAATGATCAGTTAAATTTTCTCTTGCTAATAAATAATTATAACCATGAAATGCTGCAACACTAGTTCTTGTTTTGATTTCAAGATTTTTAATATTTCTTAAATTTTGAATTTCTTTTTTAATCCAATCAGAAGAACTTTGATTATCAATTTTATTAAAATCTCCATTTTGATAAATTGTTGCACCACCCAATTCACTTTTTTCATCAACAAGTAGAGTTTTTAAATTATTTTTCGCTGCATTTTTTGCTGCTAGTATTCCTGAAATTCCGGCGCCAACTACTAGCACATCAAAATGTAAATATCTGTGATCATATATATCAGGATCTTTGTCAGTTGGAGATTTACCTAGACCTGCAGAATGTCTTATAAAAAATTCATATTTTTCCCAAAAACTGGCTGGCCACATAAATGTTTTGTAATAAAAGCCGGCTGGTAAAAATGCTGATATTGCATTGTTTATTCCACCGATATCAAAATTAACACTAGGCCAACAGTTTTGACTAGAAGCTTCTAAACCTTCATAGATTTCAACTTCTGTTGCCCTTACATTAGGTTCAGTTCTATTTGTTTTATCATTTACCTGAACGATTGCATTTGGCTCTTCTGAACCAGCGGTCATTATTCCTCTTGGTCTATGGTATTTAAAACTTCTTCCAACAAGATGTATATTGTTAGCGAGTAGGGCGGATGCTAATGTATCACCTTTAAAACCGTGATATGTTTTTCCATTAAACTTAAAAGAAATTCTAATAGTCTCATCAATGTATTCGCTAGATTTTACTCTTAAGTTTGTTGACATTTTATTTTAAAGGAGGTTTTTCACCCATTTTATAAGTTAACTTAATTTCATCATTAGATGTGTCTCTCACCATATTAAACCATTTTCTGCAGCCGTGCGTATGGTTCCATCTTTCAAATTGAACTCCTTTAATATTTTTTCTCATGAACAAATATTCTGCCCATTCATCATCGCTAAGTTCTGTTGGTTGTTTTGGTCTTTCTATATGAGCTTCTCCACCAGCTTTAAATTCTTGTTGATCTCTTTCACCACAATATGGACAATTTATAATAAACATTAATGAGCAACCGCTGCTGCACCATGCTCGTCTACAAGGTCACCACTTATAAATCTATTTAAATTAAAAGCTGCATTAAGTTTATGAGGTTCATCATTTGCAATTGTGTGTGCAAATAAATCTCCCGATCCTGGTGTCGCTTTGAATCCACCAGTTCCCCAACCACAATTAAAATACAAACCTTTAATAGAAGTTTTACTTAATATTGGACTAGCGTCTGGACAAATATCTACTATTCCTCCCCACTGTCTTAGCATTCTCATTCTACTAAAAATCGGGTATAATTCTAGAATTGCATTTAAAGTTCCTTCTACAATTTGGTGACTACCTTTCTGAGAATAAGAAACATAATCATCTGTTCCTGCACCTATAACCAACTCTCCTTTATCAGATTGACTAACATAAGCATGAACTGCATTTGACATTACAACAGTATCAATTATTGGCTTAACAGGTTCTGACACTAGTGCTTGCAAGGGTTTACTTTCAAGAGGTAATTTTAAACCAGCCATGTTTGCAATAACACTTGAATGGCCAGCAGCAACAACACCAATTTTTTTTGTTTTTATAAAACCTTTAGTAGTCTCTATACCTTCAACACTATCAGCATTTCTTTTAATTCCTTTTACTTCGCAATTTTGAATTATATCGACACCCATCTCATCCGCAGCTCTTGCATAACCCCAAGCAACAGCATCATGTCTTGCTGTACCTGCTCTTCTTTGAAGTGTTCCGCCTAAAACTGGGTATCTAATATCTGGTGAAGTATTAATAATTGGACAAAATTTTTTTACTTCCTCTGTATTTAAATAAACTGCATCTATACCATTCAACTTGTTTGCATGTGTTCTTCTTTTTAAATCTCTTACATCTTGTAAATTGTGAGCTAGATTCATCACTCCTCTTTGGCTAAACATTACGTTATAGTTAAGCTCTTGAGATAAACCTTCCCAAATTTTTAATGCATGATCATAGAGACCTGCACTGGCATCCCACAGGTAATTAGATCTAATTATTGTGGTGTTCCTTCCAGTATTTCCTCCACCAATCCAACCTTTTTCAACAATAGCTATATTTTTCATATTATGTTTTTTTGCTAAATAATAAGCAGTGGCTAATCCATGACCACCACCACCAACTATTACTGCATCATATTCTTTTTTTGGCGTAGGGTCTTTCCATGCTCTTTGCCAATTCTCATGATGTGATAGAGCATTT
>CACPGM010000027.1 GCA_902633535.1 uncultured Pelagibacteraceae bacterium
CTGCAGTCATTTGAATTGAATCTAGTAATATCTAATTCACATATTTTATTTGAGCTATTGTTTAAATAAAAATTAATTTTTTCTGGAGTGAATTTTTCCTTGTTTTGCAATTTTTCAAATCCAATTTCATTTAAAAGTTTTATGCTGTTTACAGATAATTGAACACCGTAGCCCTCCTCTAAAGAGATTGAGGCATTTTTTCATATATCATGATTTGATAATTAGGATTTTTTTTAAATAAATTGGCAATAAATAATCCTGAGACTCCAGCACCAATGATGGCAACTTTCTTCATTAATTTCTCTCTAAATATTTAACAATTTTTTTTGTAAATGATGGCAGCATGTAATTGTCTAATTTTTTTTCACTTATCCAGTAGGGTGATTGAAATTTCTTACTATTTCTTAAATATTGAATTTTTATGTTCATTTTCATATTTGACATTTTAAAATTTAAATTTTCATTAAAATTTTTCGGCTTAGAAAGTTCCTCCATAGGAAATATTGTCAAATTTTTTAAAAAATTAAACTTAGTATTTTTAATTAATAAGTACCTTTGATCTTTTTTATAAACTTTTAAAAGAAAGTATTTCTCTATATTCTTTTTAATATTTTTTGTTAAACCAAAATCATTCTTTTTAAATGACTTACACTTTTTTGATATAGGACATTGATTACACAATGGATTAGTCGGTTTGCAAATTAATGCACCTAATTCCATTAATGCTTGAGCATAGTCATTAGATCTTGATGATGATCCAAATATAGTTTTTTTTTTAATAATATTATCTTTTTGGATTTCATTAGCATTCCTTAAATAGAGATACCTTTTTAAAATTCTTTCAATATTTCCATCCAACGGTATGTATGGTTTATTAAAAGCAATCGCTAATATAGCGCTTGCTGTATAATTTCCTATTCCAGGCAATGTTATTAAATCTTCAAAATTACATGGTAATTTTCCATTAAAATTTTTAATAACGACTTGTGCAGTTTTTTTTAAATTTCTTACTCTAGAGTAATACCCAAGTCCTTCCCACAGTTTTATCAATTTTTTGTTTTGAACTTTAGCTAAAGATTTAAGATCAGGAATATTTTCTATAAAACGGTTAAAATAAGGAATTACAGTTGCAACCTGTGTTTGTTGTAACATAAATTCACTTACTAACGTGAAATATTGTCTTTTTCGTAAAGAAACATTTTTTCGCCATGGCAATGATCTTTTATTTAAATCGTACCAATTAAGAATTTTTTTTGCTACTAATTGTTCTTTCATATGCAATTTAAAAAATATATTAAGCAGAGAAACAGAAGCATTCAAGGCTTAAGATCTTTTAAGGACACTTTGCCAAAAAATATTAAAAAGGTCATTAATAAAAAAGGTCATATTTATTCTGAAACACTAAGTAATTGGAAGTATATTGTAGGGGAAAACTTATTTAAAATTTGTTATCCAAAGTCGTTTAAAAACTCTAATAGGTTTGGTGTTAGTACTTTGTTGATAATGGTTAGAAGGGGTCGCGAAGTTGATTTAGAATATTCAAAGAAAGAAATTATGGATAAAATGAATAGTTTTTTTGGGTATTTGGTGGTTGAAAAACTTAAATTTACTAGTTTTGATGATGAAAAAAAATTTTTTTTGAAAGATGAAGCTTATAATGAAAATGTGAAAAATAATAAATACCAAAAAAAAATCATTGATGTTAAAAATGAAAAAATTAAAAAATCATTAATTGAGTTAACTAAAGTTTTTAGGGAAAAATGAAAAAATTTTTATTATTATTAGCTTTGTTTTTTGGCTCTTTGACAGCAGTGAACGCTGAAACAAATCGAATAATTTCTGGAAATCAAAATGCCAAGATTATTATTTTGGTGTATGAGTCTTTAACATGTAGTCATTGTGCAGACTTTCATAAAAATGTTTATCCTCAACTTAAAAAAGATTATATTGATACAGGTTTAGCCAAGATCGAGTTCAGACATTTTCCTTTAGATGCTGCAGCTTTTAATGCCTCTAAGATTGTTCAATGTAAGCATGACCAAGGTATGGAAATTCTAGAAAGTTTATATTCAAATCAACAAGCATGGATAAAAGGAAACACGATTGAGCAAGTAAACAACAATTTACAAAAATTTATTAAAAAAGAAGGATTTCAAGTAAATTTTGAAAAATGTATAAATAATAAAAAGATAGAAGAATTTGTTTTAAATGATCGAATCGAAGGAGTTAAAAATTTTAAGGTAAATGCTACTCCTACGATAATTATAAACGATAAAAAGTTCGAAAAATCTTTAAATTATAAAAATTTGAAAGAAACCTTAGAAAAACTGATATAAGTTTAAGCATGGAGTTTAAAAAAATCCAGCTTAATGGATTTAAATCATTTGCTGATAAAACAAATTTCTTAATTGAAGAAGGTTTGACAGGAATTGTTGGGCCTAATGGATGTGGAAAGTCAAATATTGTTGAGTCTTTAAGATGGGTTATGGGCGAAACTTCTGCTAAAAGTATGAGAGGATCTGGTATGGAAGATGTAATATTTTCTGGAACCTCAAATAAAACATCTAAGAATATTGCGGAAGTCTCAATTTCTCTTGCCAATCAAAATAACGAAGGCCCTATACAATATCGCGAACTAGGTGAAATTCATATAAGGAGAAAAATAGAAAAAGACAAAGGTTCAAAATTTTATATCAATGATAAAGAAGTAAGAGCAAGAGATGCTCAAATGTTTTTTGCTGATTTATCAACAGGCGCACATTCGCCCTCTATGATTAGTCAGGGTAGGATTGGTGCTCTAGTTACAGCAAAACCGACTGATCGAAGGGCTATTCTTGAAGAAGCTGCAGGAATATCGGGCTTACATGTTAGAAGACACGAGGCTGAATTAAGATTAAGTGCAGCTGAAAATAATTTAAAAAGAGCTGATGAATTAAGAAGGCAGCAAGAAAAACAATTGGCTAATCTTCAAAAGCAAGCTGAAGAAGCTACAAAATATAAAAATATATCTGATGAAATAAAAAAAATAGAGGCAGGTTTGTATTATCTTAAATTGCTAGAAATAGAAAAGGAAATAAGAGTTGAAAATGAAATTAATACTGAAGCAGAAGGAGAAGTAAGCGGATTCAATAATAAGATTTCTGAGCTCGAAAATTTAATTAAATCTGAAACAGACAAGATTACACCTTTAAGAGAAAAAAATATTGAAAACCTCTCAAAAATACAAAGGCTCAATCTAGAGCTACAGGGCCTAGATGAGGAAAATACTAGAATTCAAGATGAAATAAGAAATATAAAAAAATCTCTTCAAACATTTGATGAAGATATCAGTAGAGAAAAAGGAATAGTAATTGATGCTAACTCAAATGAGAAAAGACTTAAAGAAGAGAAAGGTGAACTTATTGAAATTGACTCAAAATATTATGAAAGTGAAAAACAATCTAGTGAGGATTTAGATTATGCTAAAAATAAATTAAAACAAGAAATTGATAAAGTAAAAGAATTAATAAATTTACAAAAAAATGAAGAAGCAATCAAAGTTTTAGAAAATTGTAAATTAATTATAGAAGAATATGCAGACAGTTATAGTAAAAATCAAAATATTAAAAAAGAGTCTGTAAAGAGGAATGAAAGAATAAGTGTTATAGATACAGAAATAGAAAGTTGGAGAAATTTACTTTCAAACTCTGAAAAAATGGTAAGTGAATTATCTGAAAGAAAAAATAAATTAAACTCACAACTAGATAAATTAGATAATCAACCAAAACTACAGGCTGAAAAAAAAGGTCAAATTTCAGAAGGACTAAGAATTTCTGAGCAAGAAAAAAATGAGAATGAAACTATTATAAACTCAACAGATGAAAAAATAGAAAATCTTAGATTGCAGTTAAATGAAATTCAAGAACAATCAATTCAAATTAGAGAACGAAAAGCAAGTTCTGGTGCCACTATTGAAGGTCTAAAAAAACGAAAAAATGATCTGGTTGATAGAATTAATTCAGATCTAAATTTAACGGAAGAAGATGTTTTAGAAAATTCAAATTTATTTGGTAAAGAAGAGCTTCCTGATGCTATTAATCAAGAGGATTTACTTGATAAAAAAAAACAAGAGAGAGAAAAATTAGGATCCGTAAATTTGAAGGCTGATGAGGAAACAAATAAATATGAAACTGAAATAAAAAAAATGGAACAAGATAGATTAGATCTAGTAACAGCAATAGCAAAACTTAAGGAGAGTATAAACGAACTAAATCAAAAAGGTAGAGAGAGATTGGTTGAAGCTTTTGAGAAAGTTAATCGAAAATTTAATGAAGTTTATACAAAATTATTTAATGGTGGTAATGCAAAATTAGAACTAATTGACTCGGATGACCCTTTGGAGGCAGGATTGGAAATGTTAGTGAGTCCTCCAGGAAAACGCCTACAATCAATTACTCTTTTATCAGGAGGTGAACAGGCATTAACAGCTTTATCTTTAATTTTTGCAGTGTTCTTGACTAACCCTTCTCCCATTTGTGTACTTGATGAAGTTGATGCACCATTAGATGACGCTAATGTAACAAGATTTTGTAATTTATTAGAAGAATTAACTAAAATCACAAATACTAAGTTTATAATTGTCACCCATCATGCATTAACAATGTCTAAAATGAATAGACTATACGGAGTAACAATGCCTGAAAAAGGGATAAGCCAGCTAGTTGCGGTTGATTTACAAAAAGCTGAAAGCATGGTTGCCTAAAATTAAATGTCAAAAGATCAGTTCAAAACTCGCTTACAGATTGCAAAAGACAAACTTTTCAAGAAAAAATATGAAAATAGTAACCAAAACTCATCATCTATTGGCGCTGCTTTTAAGCTAAGTACTGAGCTAGTTTCAGCAGTAGCTGTAGGGACTATTTTTGGGTTTATTTTAGACAAGACCTTTGGTACTAAGCCCTGGTTAATTATAATATTTTTTTTTATTGGTGTAATTGCAGGAATTATAAATGTAGTTAGATCAGCAAAAAACATGCAAAAGTAGAGTTATTTATGGCAACAAATCCAATGACGCAATTCGAAGTTTATCGAATTGGTCCTGAAATAAAAGTAGGTGCATTTGATATTTCATTTACCAATGCAAGCTTGTTTATGGTTATAAGCTCTCTAGCAATTCTTATTGTATTTAATTTAGGTTCAAAAAAAAATTCTCTTATTCCTAATAAGCTTCAGTTATTAGCCGAACTAAGTTTTACATTTGTCTCAAAAATGATTGGAGATACTGCGGGATCAAAAGCAAAACCTTATTTTGCTTTTATTTTTTCTCTATTTATGTTTGTTTTATTTTGCAATATGTTTGGTATGATACCTTACACTTTTACAGTTACTAGCCACATAATAGTAACTTTTATGTTAGCTGCATTTATTTTCATTGGAGTAACAATAGTTGGTTTTATAAAACATGGTTTTGGGTATCTTAAACTATTCGTACCAAGTGGTGTGCCGGCCGTGCTACTTCCTTTAATTGTAGTAATTGAAATAATTTCTTATTTAAGTAGACCTATAAGTTTATCAGTAAGGTTATTTGCAAACATGATGGCTGGTCATACTATGATGAAAGTTTTCGGAGGCTTTGTGGTAAGTCTTGGAATAGTTGGTGGATGGCTTCCACTGAGTTTTTCGGTTGCTTTAACAGGTTTGGAGATCTTAGTTGCTTTTCTTCAAGCATATGTTTTTGCAATCTTAACATGTATCTATTTAAATGATGCATTAAATTTACACCATTAACTAATATAGGAGGATATAATGGAATTAGAAGCAGCAAAGATGATCGGAGCAGGACTAGCAGCAATAGCTCTAGCTGGTGCCGGTGTTGGAATTGGAATAATTTTTGGAAATTATTTATCAGGTGCAATGAGAAATCCCTCTGCAGCTCAAAAACAGTTTCCAAACTTACTTTTAGGCTTCGCCTTGGCAGAAGCAACTGGTCTTTTTGGATTAGTTGTTGCTTTAATCATTCTATTTGCATTTTAAATTTGGATGATAAAAAAAATATTTAATCAGTTAGTATTTTTTAGTTTCCTATTTATTGGAAAAGTTTTTGCTGCTGAAAGTGGAGGTATGCCTCAATTAAATCCAGAGTTTTGGGTTTCTCAAATATTTTGGTTAATAATAACTTTTGGAATTTTATATGTAGTTTTATCTAAACTAATACTTCCAAAAATTAGTGCAAACCTTGAGTCTAGAAAGTCACAGATTTCAGATAATATTGAGGCAGCAGACAAACAAAGAGAAGAAAGTGAAAAAAAACTCAATGAGTATGATTTAATCATTGCTAAAAGTAAAACTGAAGCAAAAAATATTTTTAATCAAGCTAGAGAAAAAATATTAAAAGACATAAATATAAAACGAGACATGCTTGATAAACAAATTGAGAATGAAATCAAAAGAGTTGAAGATGAAATAAATCTTCTTGGGAAAGATGCTCCAATAAAAATTAATAAAATTGCAATTGAAACATCAGCTGAAC
>CACPGM010000028.1 GCA_902633535.1 uncultured Pelagibacteraceae bacterium
GGGGCCCCTGTTGATGACTCTACTTTGTCAGTCAACTCTGGAGATTTTTTAGAAAAACATCTAAAAAAAATGGTCAGATTTATTGAAAACAAATCTGAAATAGAAGTTTTAGCAATCGGAATAGGTCATGACGTATCTAGATATTATAACAAAGCTATTAAAATTACTGATGTAAATGAATTGGGTGACGTAATGATATCTGAACTTAATACTTTATTTGATACTAAAAAAAAATTTCACTAAATATTAAATAATTCTTTATTGATCCACTTAACTGTTACTTCAGCACCACTTCTAGTTTTAGAATTTCTACAATTTATTGAGGCAAAATTTTTTTCAAGAAGAGTTTTTCCAATAAACATTCCAAGTCCCAAACCTGTTTTTGACTTTTTATTTAAATCATTTGATCTTAAATATGGTTCTCCAATTTTTGATAATACATCTCTTGGAAAACCGTCACCATCATCTTCAATAATTATTTCAGTTATTTCACTGTTGCTTTTTAAATTAATATAAATTTTTTCTTTTGAAAATTTATTAGCATTCCCAATAAAGTTTCTTAAACCATAAACAATTTCAATAGTTTTTGATATTTTTTTTGAATTTGAGTCTTGATCATAATTAAATATAAATTTTTTTTTACTTATTTCTTTAAAAGATGAAATAATTTCATTTAAATAATTTCTCATTGTCAAATCTTTATCAATAAAATTGTCTTCCTCAACTGGATTTACACTTAGTTTCTTTAAGATTTCATTGCACCTTTCTACCTGACTAGATAATAGTTCAATATCTTTTTTAACATCTTGTTCACCATCAAAATTCTTCAAGAGATCTTGAGTAATTATTTTTATCGTAGAAAGTGGTGTTCCAAGTGAGTGAGCTGCTGCAGCGGCCTGACCACCTAAAGATAAAAGCTCATGTTCTTTAGCCATTACTTCCTCCATTTTGGCTAATGCTTCTTTTCTTAATCTTGATTGGATTCCAAAAGTTATCGCAAAATAATTCAGAAAGATTAAAGCTATTATTAAAGCAATAGGAATAGAATAAAAATAATAGGGACTTACATGAAAATGATTACTTATTGGACCGGGTAAATCTTGAAAAAAAAATGTGAGAATAATAATCATAATTATGCTTAAGAATACTAACAAAAAGTTAGTTTTGAGGTTAAGATGTGATGCTGAAAAAACACTTGGTATTAGTAAAAAAATGACAAATGGATTAGTAATACCACCTGTTAAATATAGTAAAGTGCTTAATTGAATTATATCTATGACTAAAAAAATAAAGGCAGATCGATCAGATAACTGAGTTTTTTTGTAAATAAAAATTAAATATAAATTACTTAAAATTCCAAAAAAAATAATTAAATTTGAATTAATAAAATTAAATTCAAAATTTAAAAAAAAATATACAAAATTAATTGATATTAACTGTCCAATTATCCCTATCCATCTTAAATTAATATAAATTGATTTTTTAAAAAAATGATATTCTGAAGTTTCAAAAAACTTCATTTTTAAATATCAAGATTCTGAACGTTGATAGCGTTAGATATAATAAAATCTTTTCTCAAGCCAACATCATTACCCATTAATGTGTGTATTAAACTTTGATCTTTTTTTATATCTTTAGAATATTGAACCTGAAGTAAATTTCGTGTTTCTGGATCTAGAGTTGTGCTCCAAAGTTCTTCTGGGTTCATTTCACCTAGGCCTTTAAATCTTTGAATACTCATATTAGATTTTTCAAAGTTAAACTCCTTAATAAATTCTTTAGAACCTCTTTTTAATTTTTTCAGATCTTTATTATTATTAATTATATATTCCTCTAATTCTTTTTCATCTTTAATGTAAATTCCTTTAGATCCTTTATTAATCTTAAATAGTGGAGGTTGTGCCAAGTAAACATGTCCGTGTTCTATTAATTTATTAAATGGTTTATTATTAAAAAAAGTTAACAATAAAGCTCTGATATGAGATCCATCAACATCAGCATCAGTCATAATAATAATTTTTCCATATCTTAAATCTTTTAAATCTATTTCTTGAACTTTTGGATCTAAACCTAAAGCATTTATTAAGGTAACAATTTCATTTGAAGAAATCATTTTAGATAAAGCTTTTGTTTTTTGTTCTGAATCAGAACTATTACCATTTTTTTTCATTTGCAATTCCTCAACATAAGTATTCAGGATTTTACCTCTTAAAGGTAAAACTGCTTGATTGGCTCTATTTCTGCCTTGCTTTGCTGAACCACCCGCTGAGTCTCCCTCTACAATGAATAATTCTGTTCCTTCTTGTTTTCCTATTTGACAATCGGCTAGCTTACCAGGCAGCCCACTTAATTCTAAAGCTCCCTTTCTTCTAACATTTTCTCTAGCTTTTCTAGCAACATCTCTTGCCATTGCTGCTTGAATAATTTTAGCTAGAATAGTTTTTGCTATTGATGGATTTTGGTCAAACCAAATTGATAATTTTTCATTCACAACTGTCTCAACGATCATTCTAACCTCAGAAGAAACTAATTTGTCCTTTGTTTGTGAAGAAAATTTTGGATCAGGAATTTTTGTTGATAACACACATGTTAAGCCCTCTTTAATATCGTCTCCTGAAATAGTTAATTTATTTTTCTTTAAGAGATTGTGTTCATTAGCGTACTTGTTAATAATTCTTGTGAGTGCACTTCTAAAACCTAGAACATGGGTACCGCCATCTTTTTGATAAATATTATTTGTGTATGGAAAAACATCTTCAGAGTAACCTGCATTCCATTTAAGAGAACATTCAATTTCAATATTATCTTTTCTGCCTTCAATATAAACTGGTTTTTTAAAAAGATCATTGCCATTTTTATTTTGCAGCTTTTCTCTTTTTTCATCTAAAAATTCTACAAATTCTAATACACCACCATCAAATTTAAATTCTTGAACTTTTTCTTTTTTTTGAGAGCTGTCAGTAAAAATTATTTTAATACCCTTATTTAAAAATGCCAGTTCTCTCATTCTTTTAATCAAAATATTTCCACTAAATTTTATTGAAGAGAATATTTTTTTAGATGGTAAAAATGTTATTTGAGTTCCTGTTTCTTTAGATTTTCCGACTTCTTTAAGAGGTTTTTTTGCTTCTCCATCAATAAATTCGATAAAATATTTCTTTCCATCTCTTAAAATTTCTAATTCTAATTTTTCTGATAAAGCGTTAACAACAGAAACGCCAACACCATGCAAGCCTCCTGAAACTTTATAAGAGTCATGATCAAATTTTCCTCCAGCATGTAATTGAGTCATAATTACTTCTGCTGCTGATTTTTTTTCACCTTTGTGCATATCAACAGGAATTCCTCTGCCATCATCTTTTACTGTTATCGTTCCATTAGAATTTATTTTCACAAAAATGTTTTTACAATAACCCGCTAAAGCTTCGTCAATAGAATTATCAACAACTTCATAAACCATATGATGTAAACCAGTTCCATCATCTGTATCACCAATGTACATTCCTGGTCTTTTTCGAACTGCCTCTAGTCCTTTTAAAACCTTAATGGAGTCTGCTTGATATGTTTTATTATTTGTCATTTTTTTAATTATTGGAAAAAAAAATTATAACATTTTTTAAATAAAAATGTTTAAATTTAATCATGAATATTAGCCAAATATGTTAAATAAGCTTTTAAAATAGGGGTTAATTAGATGGCGGAGAGAATGGGATTCGAACCCATGAAAGAGTTACCCCTTTACACGCTTTCCAAGCGTGCGCCTTCAACCACTCGGCCACCTCTCCAGTTCCTTATATTTGAATTACAGTCCAAGGGAGTTCTTTAAATTTTGTATATTTTTGAAACCAGTAAGATAAATATCTTTCTGCTAAATAAGCATAAAGTCTTTGAGTATCATAACCTTTTAAGTTATTAAAACCAAATTCACTTTCACATCTTTCTAGCCATGAAAATAAACTTTTAAACCACTTCTCTAAAATATCAGGTCTCGAAATATACATTATATGTGGATTAAAATATGTTTTATTGTTTACAAAATCCAAAAAATCTTTTTTATTTTCTCTATCTAACAAATTAATAGCTTTATTTAAGTTGTTGTAACCATGATGCATATCAAAATGTAATGAGATAGTATGTTTTTGACTATTAAAAAATATAGCTGGATCTTTAATTAAATTTTTCCATCCTCTTTTGATCATTTTCATTTTTTTTACTCCAGTAAGATTAATAGGATTACAAATGAAACTTTCTGATCTACTCATCTTATCATCAATTTCTGAAAGCAAAAATTCATTCAAATTTTCCAAAGTAATTAAATTTTTATCTTTATCTGGGTTAATCCAGAACCTTCTTTTTTGACAAAATCCAATCCATTCCTGTTTTTCATTCGGTAATATATTTTTCCAATACCAATAATGAAATGTTAATTCAGAATAATATTTTTCTTTATAATCAATATTTTTTTTTATATCACATTTTAAGTATTTCTCAGAAAATTTTTCTTTACCAACACCAACTAAATTAAGATTTGTTTTTTCTAAGAAATCTAATTTTTTATCTGTAACACAATAAATGTCTAAATTCTTCATTTAGTTAATAATCTCTTTAATTCAAAGCTTGTTAATGTTCATAAATATATTTGTGCCACCTTTTCCTTTTTCAATTATTTGGATTTTTTTTTAATTATTTTATGCAATTTTTTAATATTCAACGATGAATTAAAAGGCATTCCTATCTTATTATCTTTTTTTAAAAAAATTTTTTTGACTTTTAGATTATTTTTTTTTGCAAAATTATAGACAAATTCAGCTTTACCACCAATATTAATGACTCCTCTTTTGTTAATTAATTTAAATAAAATTTTAGCTACATCTTCGTGATACATGAAACTTGTTTTAACATTTGCAAAAGCTTCTTTATGTAAAAAAGGTTTTTCAGTCATACAAACTCTTAGAATTAAAGAGTTTGTATAAAGTTGAACCGCACATTCTCCACCTAATTTTGACCAAGCATAATTATTTACTGGCAATAAATTATCCCTTTCAGAATAATTGCCTTTAACTCCTGGATAAACATAATGTGTTGAAAAATATATTAACTTTATATTTAGTTCAGAACAAACTTTTGTAATATTTGCTGTGCCAATTATATTTAAATCAATACTTTTTTGGATATTTCTTTCATGAATAGACATCGGTCTTGATAATCCAGCCAAGTGGATAACTATATCTGCTCTATTTTTTTTTAAATATTTTTTTAAGTTAATTGGATTTAAAATATTAAAAATTTTTTTTTGTGGAAAATAAATATTATGATTAATCTTGATAGTTTTAAGATAATTACCAAACCTTCCTGATCCACCTGTAACAATAATTTTTTTTTTCATTATTTCTATTTAAAATAATCTAAATTTTTTCCATATTTATCTTTTAGTGATAAAATAGGTTTTTTTACAGGCCATTTTATTTTTAAATGACTGTC
>CACPGM010000029.1 GCA_902633535.1 uncultured Pelagibacteraceae bacterium
AAATAATAATAAAAAAATAAAATTCATCAAAGGTGAAAGTAGAAATGTTAAGATTACATTTAAAGAGGACACAGAAAATCCAAAAACCTATTTTGGTATAGGTTTTGATTTGCATAAATTAATTAAGAGTAAAAAACTTTATCTTGGTGGAGAGAAAATACCTTTTCACTCAGGACTTGAAGGACATTCGGATGGAGATGTAATTCTACATGCAATAATTGATGCAATCTTAGGTGCTACTAGAAAAAAAGATATTGGTATTTTTTTTCCTAATACAAAAAAATTTAAAGATATAAGATCTTCAAAAATGTTAAAACCAATTTTAGAAAGTTTGCACAAATCTAATTATACAATAAATAATTTGGATATAAATTTAATTTGTGAACAACCTAAAGTCTCAAAATATCGAAGCAAAATAATTAATTCAATATCAAAGCTTATGTCTTTAAATAAGAGTCTGATTAATCTAAAAGGTAAAACTGTAGAAAAATTAGGTTTAATAGGAAGAGAAAAAGCAATAGCTTGTGAGGTAATAATTTCAATAACCAAATATGATTAAAACTTTAAATACATTATTTGTTACAATGTTTGGTTTGGGAAAAATTCCAAAAATTCCTGGTACTTTTGGTTCATTAGCTACAGTTATTATTCTTTATATTTTTTTTCATATATTAAATTTATCTCCAATCGTAATATTGATATTTATACTACTTGTTTTTTTTTACGCCTTTTCTGCAATTTCAACTTACATAAGAGATAATGAAAATAAAGATCCTAAAGAAGTAATTATTGATGAATTCATTGGCCAGTCTATTCCTATTTATCTTTATGAAATTTCTCATGGAACAGAAAAATTATCCAATGAAGCTATTATTTTCTATGGTGTTTGCTTTATATTGTTTAGATTTTTTGACATAGCAAAACCATTCCCAGTTAATTTTTTTGATAAAAACTTCAAGAATAGTTTTGGTGTAATTATGGATGATGTTTGTGCAGGATTTTATGTTGTTTTATCTTTAATTTGTTTTATGATTTTAAGTAGTCATTTTATTTAATGAAATCTTTAGTAAAAAAATTAATTAAAAAAAATCTTAAAATTTCATTTGCGGAGTCTTGTACAGGTGGATTACTTGCTAGCTCAATTACTTCAATAAGTGGTTCATCAAAAATATTTAATATAGGTTTAATTACCTATTCAAATCAAGCAAAAATCAAGTTCTTAAAAGTAAATAAAAGTATTATCAAAAAATATGGTGCAGTAAGCCATGAGTGTTGTTTAGCAATGGTTAATAATTTATCTAAAATATCAAAAGCTAACATTAATGTTTCAATAACTGGTATAGCTGGACCAAAAGGAGGTTCAAACCAAAAACCTGTTGGTCTTGTTTATATTGGAGTCAAAAAAGATAGCAAAACTAGTATAAACAAGTGTTTTTTTAAAGGTAAGAAAAGAACATCTATACAAAAGGCTACCGTCAAAAAGGCTTTGGGTTTAGTTCTTAGAATTATCAAATAACTTTTCAGCCCTTTTTTGAAACGCATCGGCTATTTTGTCTAGACCAAATTGGAAAGATTTTGTCATTACAATATTTAAAAATTTATTTTCAATCTCAAAGTCAATATCAAAAGAAATTTCTGTTCCTCTATCTTGTTCTTTAAAATGCCATATATTTTTGAGATGATTTAGTGGTCCACCAATATTTGTAACTTCTATTATACTATCTTTCTTATTAAATCTAACATCACTTTTATAGGTATCTTTAAAAGGTCCCTTACCAATAGTTAAATCAGCAATGATCAATACTAAATCACCGTCATTTTTTCTTTCATAAACATGCGCATCTAAACAAAAGGGGACAAACTCTGGATATTTTTTTATATCAAGTACTAAATCGATTAATTGATTTTTGTTGCATTCAATTAATCTCTTAACTGAAGCTTTTGGCATTAATGTAAATTGTTTCTATTTTGTTGAAGTTTAGCAAAATCTTCATCAGCATGATATGAGGATCTTGTCAAAGGAGAAGACGAAACCAATAAAAAACCTTTTGCTTTTGCAATAGCTCCTAATTCTTCAAATTCTTGTGGTTTATAATATCGATCTAAAGGAAAATGTTTAACAGATGGTTGCAAATATTGACCAATAGTTAAAAAGTCAACGTCAGCTGACTTAAGATCATCCATTACTTGTAAGATTTCATCTTTCGTTTCTCCTAACCCAACCATTATTCCAGATTTAGTAAATACCTTTTTATTTATTTTCTTAGCATTTTTTAAAAGTTCTAATGAAGAAAAATATCTAGATCCAGGTCTAACTTTTAGATAAAGACTAGGAACTGTCTCAATGTTGTGATTAAAAACATCTGGATTTGCCTCTAATACTTTTTTATACGCATCTCCTTTTCTTAAAAAATCAGGTGTCAAAACTTCAATTGTTGTATTTGGGTTTGTTTTTCTAGTTTGATTAATAACTTCAAAAAAATGATTAGAACCTCCGTCAATTAAATCGTCACGATCAACTGAAGTAATTACAACGTGTTTTAAATTTAACTTTTTAACAGCTTGAGAAATTTTTACTGGTTCCAATTCATCAAGTTTTCCAGGTTTTCCTGTTTTAACATCGCAGAAAGCACAAGCTCTTGTACAAGTATCCCCCATAATCATAAATGTAGCATGTCTTTTACTCCAACATTCAGTAATATTGGGGCAATTTGCTTCCTGGCAAACAGTAACCAAATTGTTTTTATTTACAATTGTTTTAGTTAAAAAAAACTCTTTACTATTTAAAAGTTTAGATCTTATCCATTCAGGTTTTTTTTTAATTGGATTAATCGGATTTTTTACTTTTTCAGGGTGTCTGGGTTTAATTTTTTGTGTCATAGTTTTTTATTATATAAATTTTTTCTTCTTTTTTACCAAAAAGAAATCTTTCTCTAATCAAAGTTTCAATATAATCAAGATCTAGATTGTCACTTAATAAAGAGTTTTTTAAATCTAACTCCTCAATTTGTGAGGATAATTGTATTTCTTTGTCTTTTAAATTTTGTAGTATTTCCTTTTTTTCAAAATATGAAATTAAGCCTCTTTCTCCTGACATTAAATTGAAGAAAAAATATAAAACTAAAAATGTTGAAACTAGTAAGAAATAATTATTTTTTAATCTTTTGAGCATTAATGAATCTTATTCATTCTCGCTTTATTTCCAAGTTCTTCTTCTATACGTATTAATTGGTTATATTTAGCGACTCTTTCAGACCTAGCTAAAGATCCAGTTTTTATTTGATTTGAATTTGTACCAACAGCTAAATCTGCGATAAATGTGTCTTCACTATCTCCCGACCTGTGAGATATAATTGTTTTGTATCCAATTTTTTGAGCAAATTTAATAACATCTAATGTTTCAGAAACTGTGCCTATTTGATTTAATTTAATTAATATCGAATTAGATGAAATATTTAAAAAACCTTTCTTTAATCTTTCAAGATTTGTAACATATAAATCATCACCTACTATTTGAACTTTATCTACTGATTTCATTAACTTATTCCAAGCCAACCAATCATTTTCAGCAAATGGGTCTTCAATAGATTTAATTTTATATTTTTTAATAATTTTTTGATATTCCTTAATTGATTTTTCTACAGATATATAATTTTTAGAATGAATTGAATATTTATTCTTTTTAAATAACTCATTCGCTGCTACATCAAGACAAATAGATACATCTTTTCCATTTTTAAAACCTGATCTTTTAATTGCTTTCACAATCAAATCTAGAGCTTGATTGTTACTGCTAATCATTGGAGCAAAACCACCTTCATCGCCTACAGATGTTGATAAACCTTTTTGTTTAATCAATTTACTTAAATTTTTAATTACTACAAAACAAATTCTCATAGCATCGGTAAAACTTTTTGCTCTATCGGGTCTAATCATAAATTCTTGAATTCTAAGTCCGTTATTAGCATGAGCACCTCCATTGATAATGTTCATTAGAGGATAAGGTAATTGAAAATTTTTTTTTTGAAAAAAAGTTTTATAAAGAGGTAATTTTTTAGCTTTTGCAGAAAGTTTTTTTACTGCCATTGATACTGCTAGCATTGCATTAGCTCCTAAATTAACTTTTTGCCTAGTCCCATCTAGGTTTATTAACAAGGCATCAATTCTTTCTTGGTTATGAATATTTTGACCTTTTAATCTCTTAGAAATTTTAGTGTTAACTAAATTAACTGCATTTAAAACACTCTGTCCTAAGTATCTTTTATTTTTTAAATCTCTTTTTTCAAAAGCTTCATAAGTACCTGTAGATGCACCTGATGGACAAATAGCTGAGGCACTATTATCTTTTATATAAACTTCAGCTTCGACTGTTGGATTTCCCCTGCTATCAAATATTTGACGTGCTTTTATTTTTAAAATCTTACTCACTATTTCTTAATTAGATTGTCTATATCGTTTAATTGTTTTAATAGATTGTCTAATTTATTTAATGGTACCATGTTAGGTCCATCGGAAGGTGCATTATCAGGATCTTGATGTGTTTCAATAAATACACCAGCAACACCTACTGCTACTGCAGCTCTTGATAAATATTCTACAAATTCTCTTTGTCCACCAGAAGACTCTCCCTGCCCACC
>CACPGM010000030.1 GCA_902633535.1 uncultured Pelagibacteraceae bacterium
ATGGTGTGGAAGGGATTTTTTTAAATAAAGATTTTATTTCTATAAATAAATATGATGATACATCGTGGGATGAAATAAAGCATATTGTTATATCATTCATAAATGATTTTTATTCTAGTGGCAAAGAATTTGTAATTGATAACGATCCTTTTGAAGCTGATAAAAATTTGGGTGAAATTGAAAAAAAAATTATTAAAATTTTAGATCAAAAAATTAGACCTGCTGTAGCTAAAGATGGAGGAGATATAAAATTTAAAGAGTTTAAAGATGGAGTTGTAATGGTTCAATTACAAGGAAGTTGTTCAGGATGTCCAAGTGCAACGATGACCCTTAAACAAGGTGTTGAAAATCTTTTATGTCATTATTTACCAGAAGTTAAAAAAGTAGAAGCAGTTTAATATAAATGAAAAGAAATTTTAGCAATAAAAGAATTAAAGTTTTAAAAACTCTAGATGATCATAACTTGGGATCTATTGCCAGAACCCTTTTAAGTGGTCTTGCTATAATATTTATATTTTATTCTTTGCCTTTAATGATTAATTTTACAAATAAAAAAATTTTAAATACTGACGAATTTAGAAATAATTCAAAAACCGTTTTAGCTTACACACTTGATAAAAAAGCAAATGGTAATTCAAATGATAATGAAAATTTTGATGAAAGAGATTTATTAGTAGACATCTATAGTCTAAATGAAAAAGAAACTGATGCGGTTAGATTAGACGCTTCAACAATTATGCAGCTTTATGAAGATACTGATTATAAACTAGAAGATATTAGAAAAAATAAATTAGTAAAACCTGTGGCTCTTGACTCGTTCCCTCGAGAAATCAAAATGATAGAAAACTCAAAAAAAAGAAAAGAGTTTTTTATTCAAATTGTTTTGCCACTAATATTGCAGGAAAATAATAATATTCGATTGGATAGAAAAAGACTTTTTAATATTATGAACAAAAGCAATAATACTAGTCTGGAAAAAAAATGGTTACAAAAAAAATTCAAGCAATACGGAATACCAACAAAAGATATATTAATTTTAAAAATAAGAATGGATGAAATTCCAGTATCATTGGCGCTCGCTCAAGCTGCAAAAGAAACTGGTTGGGGGACATCAAGATTTGCTCAAGAAGGGAATGCACTTTTTGGACAATGGACTTGGTCTGGAGAAGGATTAAAGCCTAAGGAAGCAGATGAAAATAAAGGACATAAAGTAATGAGATTTAATGTTCTGCAGGCGTCTGTTAGGGCTTATCAAAGGAATTTAAATACTCATTCTTCTTATAAAGAATTTAGATTAGCTAGAGCCCAGCTAAGGGAAACTGGGAAACCTCTGAATAGTATTATTCTAGCTGAACATTTAAACGAGTATGCAGAAACTGGTAAACAATATGTTGAAATTTTAAAAAAAATTATTCAGCAAAATAATTTAAAAGATTTCGATAATGCTAAATTGTTACCATCAAGTCTTGAATTGGAAAGTTTAATTTAATTATTGGTAACTATAAACTGAGTTCCAAACCATCTCCACTTACCATTATCATTTAACGAACAATTGATTCTGCCTCTCCTAGGAAGAAAAGCTTCTCTAAAATTTATATTCAGAATATTATTTGTAAACTTGATATTAGACTTTTCCCATTTATCACCTTCATTAGAAAAACAAGTTATTTTTTCAATATTTTTTTGATTATCAAAAAATTCTACAGAAAAAACCGGGGGATTATTATTTTTAACAAGTTTTTTTTCAATTGGGATTAAATTTTTGTATTCAAGAGGATAAGTTTTAATAATTGAAGTAAATCTTTTAATTTTTCCATAATTTTCATTAATTGGAAATCTAGGTAACTGAAATTTTTCTTTATTAAGATCAATCACTCCTGAGTGTTGACCAAATGCATAAGTAAAATTTTTAGATATATAGTTTCTCATAAATTCAGAATATTCTCCAAATGGATAAGAAAATAATTTAGGAACATATCCTAATTCTTTTTTAAAAATTGAACTTGCAGTTTCAATGTCGTTAATAAAATCTTTATTACTCTTTTCTATCAAATACTCATGAGAATGTGAATGATGCCCAATAACTCCATATTTTTCATTATTGACCTCTTTAATCTGATCCCAAGTCATATAACCATTGTTTCCAACTGGCTCAGTCGAAACAAATAAAATAAATGGGATTTTGTTTTTTTTCAAATATGGCCACGCTACATCATAAAAAGATTTGAAAGCATCATCGATAGTTAGAAGTATTTTTTTTTTGTTTTTTGGAATATTAAATTTTTTTTGGAATTCATTTGGATGAATAAATTCATAACCTAAACTCTCAATCAATTTTATATGTTTGATAAATATATCCATTTGAATATTTGTTGATGGATATTTATTTTCATCGAATCTATGATACATAATGGATAAAACTCCCTCATCTTCTGAAAATTGTTTGATATTTTTTTCTTCTGCATTAGAATTTGGTAGAAATAAAAAAATTATTATGAAAGATTTAATAATAGACGCAGCTAATGAAAAAATTTTTTTAATGCTCATTAAGAATAAAAATATTTATAGTGTTAGTCACGAAAATAGTAAAACTAATTATGAAAAATTAACTATCCTAATTAATGAGTTTCTTGACAAAAATGATGTCAAAATCACAGAAATTTCAAAAGTATATGTAAATCGTGGTCCTGGTAGTTTTGCTGGAATCAGGAATTCTTTAGCAGTTGTTAAAGCGATTTATGTTGCAAAACAAATTGATTACTATTGTTTTAGTTTTGATGATTTTGACAAATCAAGTAATAACAAATATGAAGATATTCCTGATTTGTGTAATAAATTAAAGGTTAAAAAAAATTTGATTAACCCTATTTATATAAGTTAAGATTGATTATGTCAGATACAATTGAGTCAAAATGTTTATCAAAAGGGGTTAAATTAACAGATCAAAGAAGAATCATTGCAAAGGTAATGTCGGAATCTTCAGATCATCCAGATGTTGATGAACTTTATAATCGTGTTTCAAAAATTGATCCAAAAATAAGTATTGCCACAGTTTATAGAACTGTAAAATTATTTGAGGAGTCAGGAATTTTGACAAAGCATGAATTCAAAGGTGGCAAAGCAAGATATGAAGAATTAAATGAAGGACACCATGATCATTTGATAGATGTTAAATCGGGAGAGATTATTGAATTTGTTGATGAAGAAATAGAAAAACTTCAAAAAAAAGTAGCAGAAAAATATGGATATACTTTAGTTGACCATAAACTAGAGCTGTATGGAGTAAAAAAAAAATCTAAATAAAGTTGATGAACCAAAAAATTTTTATAAAAACCTTTGGTTGTCAAATGAACGAATATGACTCTAATCGAATATATGACACAGTAAAAAAAATAGGTTATGAAAAAACTGAAAATTATGAGGATGCAAACTGTTATTTATTAAACACATGCCACATCAGAGATAAAGCAAAAGAAAAAGTGTATCATGAAATAGGAAGAGTAAAAAAAATATTTAGATTAAAAAACAAACCATTGGTTATAGTGACCGGTTGTGTAGCTCAAGCTGAACATAAAGAGATGTTAAAAAGAGAACCTTATATTGATTTAGTTTTAGGTCCTCAGGCTTATCATAAAATAAATAATAAAATTTTAAATTATGAAAACAAAAAAAAAAAACAAGAAGTCACAGAATTTGATGCAATTTCAAAATTTGAATATTTAAGTAAAATTAAAAATCAAACAAAAAAAATTTCTTCATTTCTTACTATACAAGAAGGTTGCGATAAATTTTGTCACTTTTGTGTTGTTCCATTTACTAGAGGGCCAGAGTATTCTAGGCCAGTCAATCAAATTTTAGAAGAGGCAAAAAATTTGGTTGATAATGGTTCAAAAGAAATTATTCTTTTGGGGCAAAATGTTAATGCATATAATTTTGAAAAAAAACGTTTAGCACATTTAATTTTAGAATTGGAAAAGTTTTCAGGTTTAGAAAGAATACGCTATACCACATCACACCCAAATGATATGACAGATGATTTAATTGACGTCTATAAAAATTCAAAAAAATTAATGCCTCTTGTTCACTTACCAGTCCAAAGTGGTTCCAATAAAATTTTAAAATTGATGAATAGAAAACATACAGTAAGTTCATATTTAAAGATATTTAACAAGCTAAAAAAGATTAATTCTGCAATTGAGTTTTCAAGCGATTTTATTATTGGTTATCCTGGTGAAGATGAAAAAGATTTTAAAGACACTTTAAAACTTATAGATGAAGTAAAATTTATAAGCTCTTTTTCTTTTATTTTCAGCCCTAGACCTGGAACTGTAGCTTCAGATTTACCTGTGATAGATAAAAAAAAATCACTTGAAAGATTAGAGATCGTTCAGCAAAAATTATTCAATAATCAAATAAATACAAATAAATCATTAGAAAATACAACGATTAATGTTTTAGTTGAAAATCGAA
>CACPGM010000031.1 GCA_902633535.1 uncultured Pelagibacteraceae bacterium
GGTTTACTAGGAGCTTTTTCTGGAGAAATAGTTCTTTGAAATACAGTCTCTGGCGCAAAATTTTTAGGGTTTTCTAAAGTCTTACCTTCCGTTGAGGTATGAAATAAATTGTCATCAATAGAAAATGGTGGGGCACCTTTTTTATCCATAGGAATTTCTATATTATGTTTAATTGCATAATTAATTAAATCTGTTCTTGATTTTAATTTCCAGTTTCTCCACGGAGCAATAACTTTTATTTTTGGACCAAAATAATGATAACCAAGCTCAAATCTTACTTGATCGTTTCCTTTACCGGTTGCACCATGAGAAACTGCATACGCTTTAAATTTTTTTGCAATTCTTATTTGATCTTTTGCTATTAAGGGTCTTGCGATTGATGTTCCCAACAAATATATCCCTTCATAAACAGCATGTCCTCTAATCATAGGGTAGACATAATCTTTAACAAACTCATTTTTAAGATCTTGAATGATAATCTTTTTTACACCAAATTTTTTTGCATTCTTAATTATCTTTTTTTTATTAATTTTCTGACCGATATCTGCGGTGTAACATATAACTTCTGCTTTATAATTTAATTGAAGCCATTTTAAAATTATAGATGTATCTAATCCTCCAGAATAGGCTAAAACTATTTTTTTTTTGGATTTCATTTTTTAACTGCAGGCTTTTTTTGCAGCACCATAAGCTTTGGTAAACCCCAAGAGTGAGTAATGGTCAATAGTTTGAGAACCTTTTTCATTATAACCCGTAATCATAATTCTTGATCCTTTTTTCATTAATCTAACCATCTTTTTTTCAATTTTATTGTCAGCAATCCACGCAAAGCCTTGTTGCTTAATATCAAATTTAATTTTATTTTTTCCCGATGTTGCTGTTACAGAATTTTTTTTATTAAACTCATACCCTGGACTTGCGCTGATTTCATCAGAAATTTTTTCACTTGGTCTAAAGGTTACAAATAATCTAGCCTCTCTTTTATTGGACTTTGGAGCTTGTAAGACAGGTGATGATTGTGCAAAACAAACCGTGCCAGTTTGTTCAACTAAAACCATAGTTTCCCAATCTTTAAATTTTCCAATTTTTTTTAATTCTTCAGCTTTAGATGGAGTTATAACCAGTAAAGTGAAAATTGAGATTAATATTAAATTTTTTTTAATCATGGACATGGATTAGGATATGTTTTTTGAACTTTGTTAATTTCTTTAATAACTTCATTTGTTAATTTTATATTTACACTTTCTATATTTGTTTTCAACTGATCCATCGTCGTAGCACCTATAATTACAGAAGTCACAAAAGGCTGAATTTCTAAAAACTTCAAAGACATTTGAGCTAAATTTAACTTATGCTTTTCTGCTATTTTAAAATAGGCATCAATAGCTTTGTCTGAATTAGGTGTATTATATCTTGTCCAAAATTCACCGTCACGTTCTATTCGGGTCCCTTTCGGCATTTGATTATTTCTGTATTTTCCAGATAAATATCCACACGCTAAAGGTGAATAGGCTAATAATCCAGCTTTCTCTCTGACAGACATTTCTGCAAGACCAACTTCATATGTTCTGTTTAATAAGTTGTATGGATTTTGAACTGAAAGCATTCTTGGTAAATTTTTATTTTTAGATATTTCTAAAAATTTTGATAATCCCCAAGGAGTTTCATTTGATAAACCAATATGTCTAATTTTACCCTGATCTTTAAAGTTACTTAAATCAGCCAGTATATCTTCAAACTTAGTCCACTCATTACTATCATCATGTTCATAACCTAGTTTACCAAAAAAATTTGTTTTTCTTTCAGGCCAATGCAGTTGATATAGGTCGATATAATCAGTTTTTAATCTCTTTAAACTACCATTTAAAGCTTCAGTAATATTTTTTGTACCAAATTGATTACCACCACCCCTGACATATTCTCTCATTGGTCCACAAACTTTTGAGGCTAAAATAACTTCTTTTCTCTTTTTTGTTTTTTCAAACCAATTTCCAATGATTGTTTCTGTATCTCCAAACGTTTGTTGTTTAGGAGGGATAGAATAAATTTCAGCAGTGTCCCAAAAATTTACTCCTTGATCTAAAGCATAATCCATTTGCTCAAACCCATCATTTTGAGTATTTTGTTCTCCCCATGTCATAGTGCCGAGACAAATTGTACTTACTTTTACGTCTGTATTACCTAATTTTTTATAATTCATTGAAGTTTATCTTTTAAGGTATCTTGAATAATTAGCAAAAGAATATTATATAATCAGTATTATGGAATTTGACAAAAATGGAATTTTAAACAGAGCTAAAGCAGCCCAGCAAACAGCTGCTGTGATGGATGAAGGCTTAAGATCCTACATGCTTAAAGTTTATAATTACATGGCAACTGGAATTTTATTAACAGGCATTATAGCTTTAATAACATTTAAGATGTCAGTTGTTACAAATGATGCTGGTTCAATAGTAGCTCTAACTTCAGTGGGAAATGCAATTTTTATGTCTGGATTAAAATGGCTTGTTATGCTTGCTCCTTTAGGAATTGTTTTTTATATGAGTTTTGGAATTAATAAAATGAGTGCATCAAAAGCTCAAACAACTTTTTGGGTTTTTGCAGGACTAATGGGACTATCGTTGTCTTCAATTTTGTTAGTTTATACCGGAATGAGCGTCACTAGAGTTTTTTTTATAAGTTCCGCTACTTTTGGAGCAATGAGTATATATGGATATACTACTAAAAGAGATTTAACTAAACTTGGTTCATTCTTAATGATGGGTTTAATTGGAATTATTATTGCTTCTATAGTTAATATATTTATGAAATCATCAATGATGTATTTCGTAATTTCTATATTAGGTGTTTTGATTTTTGTAGGTTTAACAGCATATGATACTCAAAAAATCAAAAACATGTACGCCGCTAGTGATACGGGCGAAGTGATGGGTAAAAAAGCTGTAATGGGAGCGCTTACTCTTTACTTAGACTTTATAAATTTATTTATAATGCTACTAAGATTGTTTGGTCAAAGAAGATAGATTACTTTTGTAATTTTTTCCAATTAGTATTTTTAAACAACATTTTTAGATCAAAAGAATTTTTAAGAATTTTACCAGTAGTATCTGTTATTAAATATTTAAGATTTTTATTTTTTGGATTAAAATTTTTACATATTTTGTATAAGGCATTTTCTGTTGCATTTCTAAAAACACTAAAACTGACTTGTTTACTGGAGATATTTAGACCGTAGTCTTTCCAAGATCCCTCAGAAACCATCTTAGCATACAGGTCTAAAATTATTTTTAGTTCACTTTTTTCAAAAAATTGTTTTTCTTGTATTTGTTTATACGAATTATTTACTACTAATTTTAAATTTTTACGCATCAATTTTATGTTTGTTAATTAAAGGTATCTGAAAACCTGTAAAAATTATTGTTATTGGCAACATGCCCCAAACTTTAAAATTTACCCAAAATTCCTCGGTTTGAGTTCTCCAAACACACTCATTTAATATAGCAAGTCCAAAGAAAAATAACATCCATCTCTTATTCAATAGTTGCCACCCAATGTCTGATAAAGCAATTGATTTACCTATAATTTTTTTGAGAATTGGATCTTTTGTAAAAAATTTTCCAAAAAATAAAGTTAAAGCAAATAAAATATTTATTATTGTTGGTTTTATATAAATGAATATTGGATCATTAAAATAAATAGTTAGACCACCAAAGAAAGTGATTAAAATTCCACTTACTAAAGGCATGGGTGGTATTTTTTTTTCAAAAAACCACACAACACCAAGAGCAATTAAAGTTGCAACTATGAGTGGAGGAATAGCAATTGATAAATTTTTATCATTATTGTAATAATAGAAAAAAAATATTGCTAAAGGACCAAAATCTGTGACAATTTTTAAAAAAGATTTATTCACTAAAAGATAATAACATATTTAATATTTGACAAAACAGTATTATTTTAACCATTGATTTTTTATTTTAAATACCCATACTAATCATTATGCCAATTCAAAAAGCTAAATTCTCAATTGGAGATATTGTAAAACACAAACACTTTGAATTTCGAGGTGTAATTTACGATGTAGATTTTGAATTTAATAATTCTGAGGAATGGTATCAATCAATACCAAAAAACGTTAGACCAAGAAAAGATCAACCATTTTATCATTTATTAGCTGAAAA
>CACPGM010000032.1 GCA_902633535.1 uncultured Pelagibacteraceae bacterium
ATTGGTTTGTGTCATGATAAAAAAATATTTGAAACAGGAACTTCAAATATATTTTTTATCAAAAATAAAAAAATATACTCTCCAATTAATAAATTTTATAAAGGAATAACTTATAAATTCTTTAATTCAAAAATAAAAAATATTATTAAGAAAGATATTTTTATTAATTCTTTATTTGAATATGATGAAATTATATTAGTAGGTTCTGGAAAAGGTGTCACTTCCGTTAAAACAATTAATCAATTAAATTGGAATAGAAAAGGCTTAAGTTTTTACAACAAACTATCTAGGTATTATAATTTAACTATTAATAAATGCCCAGTATTTAAATAAACTATGATAGATCCTAATAACCCTTGTTTGTTTTGTAATTCAAAAAAAGCAAGTGTTGCTCATGAAAATGATTTAGCATATGCAAGTTATGACACATATCCAGTTTCACAAAATCATTGTCTGATAATTCCAAAAAGGCATGTGATTGATTATTTTGAATTAACTAACGAAGAATTGATTGCTTGTAATGATTTGATCAAGATAATTAAACAGCAAGTAATTAATAAAGATGAGAGTATAAGAGCTTTCAATATTGGAACAAATGCAGGAAAAATTGCTGGTCAATCAATTATGCATTGTCATATTCACTTGATTCCTAGAAGAAAAGGGGATGTAGATAATCCACAAGGTGGAGTGAGATCGGTAATCCCAAAAAATCAGCATTATAAAAGAAAAGTATAAATCCCAGGTTGTTATTAAAGACACATTGACCAATAGTTATGGTTGATCTATAGATTTAAGTAAATTAGAAAACTTTTGAATAAATTTAATAAATTTAATTTTAGGGTAAAATGTTAGAAACTAATCCATTTTCTATTTTAGCAGAGACAGTCTCTCCGTTTGCTATGCAAAGTTTTATTATTGCAATGATCGTTTTAATAGCTTTTGGCACAATAGTTCAAATGATCCATCATAAAAATATCACTTACTTTTTCAACAATGCTAAAAAGGCCAAACTTCAAGCTACTAGAGAAGTTGGTGCTGGAGAAAAAGTTTCTATAATTGCTAAAACAACAATTGTAGACATAGGAACAACTGCGGAGCTTGGATTTGGAAAAAGAAGATTATCTCATGTGCTTGGCATGTATGGGACGATCATTATTTGCCATTTACCTTCTCTTAAATATCTTCCAGTTTTTTCATTTTTCATCATTGGTAAACCCCACTCATCAAACATATGCACTGTTGAATCTACATGACGAGCCATATCATACCCTAAATCTTCTCTAACCATTCCCATCAAATCATTACGTGCGTATCGAACATGATCCTCTGGTTGGTTTTCATCCCATTGCATTCCCATATAACAATTGATTGCATATAGCCCTTGTGCAACAGCTCCACTTCTATCGATGTTTGCTTTTTCAACGCATATAATTTTTAATTCTCTACCCCAGTGTCTTGCTTCAAAAGTAGCACCAGTTCCGGCCATTCCACCACCAACAACTAATACATCGCATTCTTCAAAATGTGTTTTATGTTTAGCCATTAATAATAAACTCCCTTTTTGAAGGTTTCTTTTGGAACTGAAGGTAATTCTTGATTTGTATTTAATCCTTCAGGTTCACTATATAGTCTTTGTGAATTAATTTCTCCTTGGTTAGGTGTATCACCTTCAGCAAGTTTAGGAATAAATTTACCCCAAGGTTTTGTTGTTATTGGAGAAACAAAGTTTTTTTCTGTCCCATTTCTAAATTTTATTTTCCAAGAAATAGTTCCTTTCTCTTCTTCTCTTCTCACTCTAACGCTATGACCCATAGGAGCAAAGTCTGCATAGCCTCTTACATCAATTGCATGATTTGGACATGCTTTAACACAAGAATAACATTCCCAGCAAAAATTAGGCTCAATATTTTTTGCACGTCTTATATTTTCATCAATGTGCATGATATCTGATGGGCAAATATCTACACAATGACCACAGCCATCACATCTCGTCATGTAAACAAATGTTGACATATTATATTCTCTCCTTTTTTCTATTTTTCATATTCAATAATGTTTGGGTTGTTCTCTTTTAATACCTAAACCAAACTGTTCAGGTGCATCTGCCGGTGGAGGTAGATTATCTCTAGATCCATCTGCTTCTGCTAAATTTTTTTGAATTGCAGCTCCTGGTTTATAAAACATGTGGGCAAATTTAGACCAATAAACTCCTCCGAATAAAACTAAATTTGAAACTACAAATAAAATTAAAAATAAATATGAAAGTCCAATCTGTCCATTAAATTGAGCATAAGACCAAGCTAAGCCAAACGTTGAACAAGCTAATAAAGCTAAAACAAATAAATCAGCTTTAATAATTCTATACCAAGGATGAGCTTCTGCTGACACATCTACTCTTAAAAAAAACCAAAACCAATATCCACCTACACACGTAAGTATAGCTCCAACGTGCCATAACAAAGACCAAGTAGTTGATGTAGGTTTATCAACGCCTGTGTAACAGAAAACTAATATTGTAGAAGAAACCCAAAATATGATCGTCCCATACATGCCAAGCACATGAGATAATCTTCTTTTTCCAAATCCAAGCTCCGCAGTTGTTCCTATGTCTACAATTGTTGTTTTAGCAATTATAGAAACTTTTTCTCCAGCACCAACTTCTCTAGTAGCTTGAAGTTTGGCCTTTTTAGCATTGTTGAAAAAGTAAGTGATATTTTTATGATGGATCATTTGAACTATTGTGCCAAAAGCTATTAAAACGATCATTGCAATAATAAAACTTTGCATAGCAAACGGAGAGACTGTCTCTGCTAAAATAGAAAATGGATTAGTTTCTAACATTTTACCCTAAAATTAAATTTATTAAATTTATTCAAAAGTTTTCTAATTTACTTAAATCTATAGATCAACCATAACTATTGGTCAATGTGTCTTTAATAACAACCTGGGATTTATACTTTTCTTTTATAATGCTGATTTTTTGGGATTACCGATCTCACTCCACCTTGTGGATTATCTACATCCCCTTTTCTTCTAGGAATCAAGTGAATATGACAATGCATAATTGATTGACCAGCAATTTTTCCTGCATTTGTTCCAATATTGAAAGCTCTTATACTCTCATCTTTATTAATTACTTGCTGTTTAATTATCTTGATCAAATCATTACAAGCAATCAATTCTTCGTTAGTTAATTCAAAATAATCAATCACATGCCTTTTTGGAATTATCAGACAATGATTTTGTGAAACTGGATATGTGTCATAACTTGCATATGCTAAATCATTTTCATGAGCAACACTTGCTTTTTTTGAATTACAAAACAAACAAGGGTTATTAGGATCTATCATAGTTTATTTAAATACTGGGCATTTATTAATAGTTAAATTATAATACCTAGATAGTTTGTTGTAAAAACTTAAGCCTTTTCTATTCCAATTTAATTGATTAATTGTTTTAACGGAAGTGACACCTTTTCCAGAACCTACTAATATAATTTCATCATATTCAAATAAAGAATTAATAAAAATATCTTTCTTAATAATATTTTTTATTTTTGAATTAAAGAATTTATAAGTTATTCCTTTATAAAATTTATTAATTGGAGAGTATATTTTTTTATTTTTGATAAAAAATATATTTGAAGTTCCTGTTTCAAATATTTTTTTATCATGACACAAACCAAT
>CACPGM010000033.1 GCA_902633535.1 uncultured Pelagibacteraceae bacterium
GGTAAAAATGCTCATGAACTTTTTAAATGGGCAAAAGAAAATCATGGTAAATCTGCAGTACCTAAATGGAATTTTCATAAAATTTTAATTAATAAAGAAGGTAAAATCTATGATACGTTTGCCTCTTTCACAAATCCATTGTCAAAAAAATTATTAAATAAAATTGAGGAAATTTTATAATTTTATAGTCAATCCATCAAAAGCAGGAATAATATTTTTTGGCAGATTTTTTTTTAAAAAATCATAATCTAAATCTGAATGAAGATTAGTTAATATTGCCTTTTTAGGTTTAAATAATGCTATATATCTTAAAGAATTTTCTAAATTAAGGTGTGAAGGATGATATCTCAGCCACAAACAATCAATAATTAGATATCTAAGTTTTTTAAAATATTTAAAATTTTTTTTTGCAATATCGCTAATATCACTAATGTAGGCAATTTTTTTATCAAAAATATAGCAAATACTATCAACCTTACCATGTTTAACTTTAATTGATCTAACATTTATTTTTTTTTTACCATCAAGAATTGATAGATTGTTATTGATAGAATTTAGTTTTAATGTTGCTGGATACTCCTTATTATCATTAACAAAACAATATTTGAAATTATTATACAAATATTTTTTTGTAGGATTATCGGCATAAACAGGAATAGTTTTTTTGTTTTGAATATAAAAAACTCTTAAATCGTTAATACCATGTGTTTGATCTGCATGCATATGAGAATATAAAACTTTATCTATCTTATTAATTTTATTTTTGATTAATTGATCTCTTAAATCAGGTGATGTATCAATTAAAACAGTTTCACTTTTAGTTTGTAATAAAGCAGAACATCTAGTTCTATAATTCTTTTTATTATTTCGATCACATTTACCAAAATAACCATCAGGTCTGGGAACGCCCATTGAACTTCCACAACCTAATATTACAAATTTCATTAATTGAATAAATAATTAAAGTTTGCCGATGTATTTTTAACAATTTCTAAATAAGAAATTTGTTTAACTTCAGCAAGCTTTTCAGCTGTATATTTTACAAATGATGGTTCATTTTGTTTTCCTCTATTAGGAACAGGTGCGAGATAAGGACTGTCAGTCTCAATAAGTATTTTATTTAAAGGAATAAATTTGAAAGTTTTTTGTAATTCTAAAGCATTTTTAAACGTAATAATTCCACTAGCAGAAAAATAAGCTCCTAAGTCTAATAAACTTTTTGCAAATTTTAAAGATCCTGTAAAACAGTGCATTAAAATTTTTAATTTTTTATTTTTATATTTATTAAAAATTTCAAGTGTTTCTAATTCTGCATTTCTAGAATGAATGATTAATGGTATATCTAATTCTAATGACGCTTTAATATGTTCTTCAAAGCTTTTAATTTGATCGTCTTTATCACTATGATTGTAAAAAAAATCTAGACCAGTTTCACCGATACCAATAATTTTCTCATTTTTCTTAATTTCACTAATAATCATCTCTGAAGTAATTTTATCATTTTTTGCTTCATGAGGATGAATGCCGTAGGTGCCATATATTATTTTATCTTTTTTTACTAAAAGTTTTATTCTATTAAAACTTTCAAATGTTGTACAAATTGTAAGTAATTTTTGTATACCAACGTCTTTAGATCTTTTTAATATATCGTCAATATTTTCAAAAAGCTGTTGATGATCTAGATGACAATGTGAATCAATCATTTTTTTTTTCTACTTTATTAAATAAAATGTTTATTTTGTGAATTGTATTTCCACCATTAAGGAAATTATGATCATTTATAGAAGAATAATTAATTTCACTTTCATTAATTGAGAAAATCTTTAAAGCTTTTAGTGATGATTGTGGTATTATTGGATAAAGCATAAAACTAATTTTTCTTACAACTTCTAAAGTAGTATAAACAATTGTGTTTAATCGTTTTATATCATCTTTTTTTTTCCATGGTTCTTGGTCATTAAAATATTTATTAGTTTCAAACAGGGATGATATTATAAAATCCATATAAAAATTAATATCAAGTTCATCAATTTTTTTTCTTACCAAATCTATATTATCTTTAAATTTGTCCAAAATTTTTAAGTCATCTTTATTAAATTCAATATTACTTGGAATTTTTCCATCACAATTTTTTTCTGCGAAAGCAGTAACTCTTTGGCATAGATTACCAAAATTATTAGCTAGATCACTATTGATACAATCTTCTAATTTATCTTGAGAAATGTTTCCGTCGTTACCAAAAGATACTTCTTTAATAAGATAATATCTTAATGGATCTAAACCATATTGATCTATTATTTCAATAGGATCTAAAATATTACCTTTTGATTTAGACATTTTTTCATCTCCAGATAATATCCAACCATGCCCATAAATCTTTTTTGGCAAAGGTATTTTTGCTGCTAATAAAAAAGCTGGCCAATACACAGCATGGAATCTTAAAATGTCTTTACCTATCAAATGAATATTTGCTGGCCAAAATTTATTATATAGCTCATCATCTGTATTAGGATAATTTAGTGCACTTATGTAATTAGTTAATGCATCTAACCAAACGTAAATAACATGTTCATTGTTATCAGGCACTGGTATACCCCATGAAAAACTTTTTCTACTAACTGATAAATCTTTCAGACCACTTTTAACAAAACTAATAACTTCATTTTTTCTAGTTTTTGGGGAAATAAAATCAGGATTTTTATTATAATAATCTAATAAAGGCTTTTCCCATTTTGATAGTCTAAAAAAGTAAGATTCTTCATCTACCCATTCAACTGGTGATTTTGAAGTGATTGCAACTTTTTTTCCATCAAGTTTTTCAATTTCATCATCTGTATAAAAAGCCTCATCAGACACTGAGTACCAACCAGAATATTTAGAAAGATATATATCGTCATTTTCTTTTAACTCTTTCCATAAATGTTGAACTGATTTCTGGTGACGTTTCTCAGTAGTTCTAATAAAATCTGTATTTGTTAAATTAAGTGTTTTTGATAAGTCTCTAAAAGTTTTGCTAATTTCATTGCAAAATTTTAGTGTATCAAGTCCTTTTTTTTCAGCAGCCCTTTGAATTTTTAAACCATGTTCATCTGTACCAGTTAAAAAATTAACATCAAAGCCATCTATTTTTTTAAACCTAGCAAAAAAATCAGCAATAATACTTGAGTATGCATGACCCATATGGGGTTTTGCAGAAGGATAATAGATTGGTGTTGTTATATAAAAATTTTTACCCATCTAAGATTTCTTCATTGAATTCCATAAATAGAGTCTCTTTATCTAGATTATATGTTTTAGTATCAGATATTCTTTTAACAAAATAACTATATTTTTCATTAATCAAATTTGAAAAAGAGGAATTTAATTTTCTAAAATAAAATTCTATTAAATTATACATCATTTGATTAATAAAATTATTCTTTTTATAATGCCCTTCCTTAATTAAAATTTTAAGAAAACTTTTCAGATCTATATTTGATAAATCACATTTATTTTGTATAGAAAATTGGACTAATTGATAGATTTCACCTGGAGTAAAATAGTAATTTATAAGGTCTTTACTGATTAAATTTTCTAGGTCATCATTTAAAAGTTGATTAGAAATCTTTAAGTAATCATTATTTTTCATG
>CACPGM010000034.1 GCA_902633535.1 uncultured Pelagibacteraceae bacterium
AGTTTTGATGAAGACAATAGAAATAAGTTACCTAAAGATATTTCAATACCAAAATTTCCTAACATTAATGAAACTAATCATACAAAAAAGTTAAAACCTATTATTGAAAAATTATTTAAAGATCATCCTGGTAGTACAAAAGATTTCTGGCTTGCAACAGAATTTGATCAAGTAGTTAAGCTTTTGAACTTTTTTATAAAAGAAAAATCAAATTTGTTTGGTGATTATGAAGATGCTGTAAATCAAAAAGATAATATATTGTTTCACAGTGCCTTAAGCCCGTATATCAATTTAGGATTAATTACTCCTGAATTTATTATTCAAAAAGTTTTAGAGTTTCACAAAAAGAATAAAATAAGAATGAACTCACTAGAAGGATACATCCGTCAGATAATTGGCTGGAGAGAGTTTATGCGTGGAATTTATCAAAATTATTCTGACGAAATGGAAACAAGCAACTTTTTTAAACATAGTAGAAAAATGAAAAAATCCTGGTATGAGGGAACAACAGGCTTGCCTCCCTTAGATCATGCAATTCAAAATGCAGATAGTTATGGATGGTCTCATCATATTGAGAGGTTGATGATTTTATCTAATATTATGAATCTTTGTGAAATAAAACCAACAATTGTTTATAAATGGTTCATGGAAATGTTTGTCGACTCATCTGATTGGGTAATGGTTCCAAATGTTTATGGAATGGGATTATTTAGTGATGGGGGAATTTTTGCAACCAAACCCTATATCTGTGGATCTGCTTATTTTATGAAAATGATGGATTTTAAAAAAGGTGATTGGTGTAACACAATGGATGGGTTGTATTGGAGATTTATAGATAGAAATAGAAAATTCTTTTCAAAAAATCCCAGATTGTCGATGATGGTTCGTATCTTTGATAAAATGAAAACAGATAGAAAAAAAATGATTTTATCTGAAGCTGATAAATTCATAAAACAAAATACAATCTAGTGAAAAAAGAACATCTGCCATCAAAAATTTGTCCTGTTTGTAAAAGACCTTTTGTTTGGAGAAAGAAATGGAAACTTAATTGGGATAGAGTAAAATATTGTTCTAAGAAGTGTTCTAAGCTAAGCTAATTTTAGTGAACATAATTGTATTACAGCATATTAAAATTGAAGACCCTGGTTACATTAAAGATTTAATGTTGGCTGATGGAATAAATTTAACCACTGTAGAGCTCGATGAAGGTGAAAAAATTCCAAGTGATCTTAGTAAATTTGATGGAATGTTCTGTATGGGTGGCCCAATGGATACCTTTATGGAAAAAGATTATCCTTGGTTAATTGAGGAAAAAAAAGCGATCAAACAGTTTATTATTGATTTAAAAAAACCTTATTTGGGTTTTTGTTTGGGGTGTCAGTTATTAGGTGAGGTTGTTGGTGGAGAAGTAGTTAAATCCCAACCAGCAGAAATAGGGATTATGGATATTAATTTTTCTAGAGAAAAAGATACTGATAATTTATTCTCTAAATTTCCAAATAAAATAAAAAGTTTACAATGGCACTCTTATGAGGTCCAAGGAATTGAGAATAATAAAGATGTAACTTTGTTAGCTTCATCACCAGTTACTAAATATCAAATTTTTAAATATCAAAATCATGCTTATGGTATTCAGTTCCACATCGAAATTAAAGACACAACAGTTAACGAGTGGGGATGCGTACCAGAATATAAAAAAGCATTAGAGGATCAATTGGGAGATGGAGCATTAAAAAAATTTGATAATGCTGCAAAAGATAATATGACAGATATGAATAATTATTCTAAGATTCTTTATCAAAATTTTAAGAAACTTTTATGAATAATAAAATTTTTGAATGGGCAGGGGTTATTACTGCAATATTGTACTCATTATTTGTAGCAATGAATATTGGTATAGAGTTTTTCGGTTTTTGTTTATTACTTATATCTGCAATTTTAATTGGAATTTGGGCTTATAGGGGTGGTCATAGAGGAATATTATTTTTACAATTTTTTTATGCAACAGCTGGAATTATCGGAATGTTTAGGTGGTTTTAATTAAAAGTTGTAATTATTTTTGGGATATAATTTTTAAAATTAAAAAAACCTTTATTACAATATTGCCAAGAAAATTGGTCTAATTTTCTATACAGAAATTTTATTTTTAAATTATTTGCATCTATAAAATCTAGGTTTTCACCAACTGTAGGATATAAACCATAAGAAGTTTCATTAATATTCTGTATCTCACTTAAATCTATAATTTCAGTATTAATTGATTTTTCTTCTAATCTCATTTTTTGATCTTGAATTAATTGTGATTTAAATTTAACTAATTTTTCACTGAGCTCTATGGTTCGGTTTTCATTTTTGTTAGAAATTAAAAAAATCTTTTTAAATTTTTGATCCTTAAAATCACCTATTTCAAAAGACAAATTATTCTCAAAAATAAGAAGATTTTTTTCTTCAAGATTTTGCGGATTGTTAAACTCCAATTTTGATGTAGCATAAGTTTTATTACTTGTTATTGGAGGGGCATTTTCATTAAGTTTGATATTGTTAAACCTGTTGTTGGTAAATTTTTTAATGTTCCATTCACTAGCTAAATAATTTTTACCTTGTGTTTGAATTCCAGCAACCCATCTCCATCCCAAAGTATTAGCCGCAGCATCTCCATCGTATAAATGTTTCAAAAAAAATTCAGCACCTAATTGCCAGGGAAGCTCTAAAGTAAAAACCCAAATACTTGCAAACCACATTCTTGCGTGATTATGCAAATAGTTGTTTTCTTTTAATTCATTTACCCATTCATTAAAACATTCGATATTTGTATTTCCCTCAACAGCTTTTTTATAATCAGCGTTATCTTTAAATTCGTCACGAATTTTTTTAAGTTCGTTTAAGTAATCTGTCCAAACTGTAGGTCTTAATTCCAACCAACCTTTCCAATATGTTCTCCACAAAACCTCTTGAATAAATTTTTCGTTTTTAGAAAATGAAAATTTATTTAAAGATTTTTTAATTAATTCTAACTCAGAAATTACACCATGAGTAATATAAGGGGAAATGCATGAAATATTTGATCTATTTTTTGGACCATAATCAAAATTTCTTAGCCTTGAATATTCAAATAAATTTTGATCAACAAATTTGTTAAGTTTTTCAATAGCAAAAGCTCTCGAAGGAACAAAATTCATTATGAATTATCTAAGCTTTTTTTTGTGATAATTAATAAATTTTTCAACATTAGATTTATTAAAAGTTTTATTTTCTTCAAAAGACACTTTTTTCATTGAGTATGCATTACTTTTAGTAATTCTTGAATGAATAGTAATATTTCCTTTATAAAGTTTTAGTTTAACAGATCCGTTTACTCTGTTTTTCTTAAGGTCAATTATTTTTTGAAGCTTAAATCTTTCCTTAGAAAACCAATAACCATTATAAATTAGTTCGGCATATCTTGGCATTGCTTTATCTTTTTTATGCATAGTTTCTTTGTCAAGAGTTACAGATTCTATAGCTCTATGAGCAT
>CACPGM010000035.1 GCA_902633535.1 uncultured Pelagibacteraceae bacterium
TCTTTTTTATTATTGCTTTTAGTTCCAATAATTGGAATAGAGGTTAAAGGATCAAAAAGATGGTTAGATTTATTTTTTATCCCAAGATTACAACCAATAGAGTTGGTCAAACCTTTTTTTATTATTATATTAAGCTTAATTATCTCCTATGAAAAATTATCTAATTATAATCTTAAATTCATTTTTTCTCTTTTATTAACATTATTAATTGTAACTCTATTAATTATTCAGCCAGACTTAGGACAAACATTATTGATAGGGTTTAGTTGGACAATTCTAATTTTAATTTCAGGTATTAATCTACCATTTTTAGTTTTAATTTTGGGCACTGGAATTTCTTCAATATTATATGCTGCATTTCATATTCCTAAATTTGAATATATTAAAAATAGATTAATTTCTTTTTTTGACTCAGAAAATGGAACACATAACTTTCAATCAGATAAAGCGATAGAGTCAATTACCAGTGGTGGTTTTTTTGGAAAAGGAATTGGAGAAGGTACACTTAAAAACAGAGTTCCTGAGGCACATACAGATTATATTATTTCAGTCATATCTGAAGAATTTGGTGTTATTGCAATTGTACTAATCTTAGTTTTGTTTTTGGTATTTATTTTTTCAATTTTAAAGAAAGTTAACAAAGAGACTGACAATAAGATAAAGTTAATTTTAGTGGGTTCAGCAAGTTTGATATTATTACAGGCAATGATACATATCGGTGTTAATATTCGATTATTTCCAACAACAGGCATGACACTTCCATATTTAAGTTATGGTGGATCATCCATACTTAGTATTTCAATATTATCAGGAATAATCTTAAACTTAACAAAAAGAAGAGTTTAATAATAAAGTGAAAAAAATATTAATTTCAACTGGTGGAACAGGAGGCCATGTAATACCAGCAGAGATTATTGACGAACATCTGTGTGATAACTACGAGATATATTATTCATCAGACAAAAGAGGGCTTAAATATTTATCATTTAATAAAAAAAAAGTTGTAGTAATTAACACACCAAAATTAAATTTTAATTTTTTTCTTCCATTTAAATTAATAAAATTATTTTATCTTATACTTGTGTCATTAGTCTATTTAAAAAAAGAAAAAATTAACAAATTGATTTCCATCGGTGGATATATGTCAATACCTGTAATTATTGCTGCAAGAATTTTAAGCTTAAAAGTTTATTTATTAGAACCAAATTTAACATTAGGTAGAAGTAATAAGTTTTTTCTAAATTTTTCTGAAAAGATCATTTGTTATTCAGATAAATTAGTTAATTTTCCAAAAAAATTTATCAACAAGATTGAACTTATTAACCCATTAGTTTTCAAAACTTTTTACAAAATTAAAAAAGATATAAATCACAATAAAAAATTTCGTTTTTTAATTTCAGGAGGTAGTCAAGGAGCAAATATTTTTGATGAAATTATCAAAGAAGTCATGGTTGATTTAGCTAAAAAGTATCCTTTAAAAGTAATTCAACAAACAAGTACTCAAAACATAGAAAATTTGACTAATTTTTATGGTCTAAATAACATTGAAAATGAGATTTTTGATTTTGAAAAAAATTTTGTTAACTTAATTAATAAATCTGATTTATGCATTACTAGAGCAGGAGCTACATCATTGGCTGAAATTTCGATTATGAATAAACCTTTTATAGCAATACCGCTGCCCACTTCTAGGGATAATCATCAAATGGAAAATGCTAAATATTATGAGAATTTAGGATGTTGTTGGATATTAGATCAAAAAACATTAAACAAAGAAAAATTATTAAATGTTTTATTTAAAATTTTAGACAATAAATCAGATATTGTTGATAAAGAATCAAATTTAAAAAAATTGAATTATAAAAATTCATGGAATGATGTTAATCAGAAACTTAAAAAGATAATTAATGAAAATTGAATTAGCAAAAAAGGAAATTATTCATTTTATAGGAATTGGAGGAATAGGAATGAGTGGCCTATCTCTAATTATGCAAGGTAAAGGATTTAATGTACAAGGTAGTGATATTTCTAATAATAAAAATATAGAGAGATTAAAAAAAGAAAAAATTAAGATATTCTTAGGTCATTCAAAAAAAAATTTAAAAGAAGCAACAATTGCAGTAATTTCATCTGCAATTAAAAGCAATAATCCAGAATTAATCGAAGCAAAAAGAAAAAAAATTCCAATAATAAAAAGAGGAAAAATGTTAGCTAATATTGTTTCTCTAATGAAAAATATAGTTGTTGTAGGATCTCATGGAAAAACAACAACAACTTCTTTAATAGCTTCAATTTTTCAAGAAACCAAATTAGATCCAACCATAATTAATGGTGGAGTAATAAATTCAATCAAAAATACCGCAAAGTTAGGAAAAAGTGATTGGTCTATTCTCGAAGCTGACGAGTCCGATGGTAGCTTTGTACATATTGCTCCGACATATTCTATAATAACCAATATTGATCGTGAGCATATGGATTTTTATAAATCTATGAACGATTTGAAAAAGTATTTTATAGAGTTCGTAAATAAAGTTCCATCATTTGGAAAATCTTTCATTTGTATAGATAATAAAATGAATAATGAATTAATTAAAGAAATTAGAAATAAAAATTTTTATACTTATGGTGAGAAAAAAAATTCAAATTTTAGAATAAAAAATATTAAACAAAATAAAAAATATTCAGAGTTTAATGTTGATGTAAGTTTACCTAACAAAAAAAATCTAAATATTAAAAAAATAAGAATTCCATTACTTGGTATTCATAATATAAGAAATTCTGTTGGAGCTTTAGGTGTTGCATTATCTATGGGTATTCCCGTTCAAAAAATTAAAAAAGGATTAATGAATTTTAAAGGGGTTCAAAGGAGATTTAATAAAATATTTACTTATAATAATATTGATTTTTATGATGATTATGCTCACCATCCAACAGAGATAAAAGTTGTCTTACAAGGTGTAAAAAAAGTTTTTATAAAACACGATAAAGTATGTATTTTTCAACCTCATAGAATTTCTCGATTAAAAGATTTAAAAAAAGAATTTACTTACTCTTTTAAAGATGCAGATACTGTAATTTTATGTCCAATCTATACTGCTGGGGAAAAAATTAATTTAGGATTCAGTTACGATAATTTTGCAAAGGAAATTATAAAAAATTCAAAAGTTAAACTGTTTATGGTTAAGAATAACTTTCAATTAGCAAAATTTTTAAAACAAAATATGTATGGTAAAAAAATTGTTGTAGGTATGGGTGCTGGATCAATTTCCAATTGGATAAAAGAATTACCAAATTTAATGAAATGAATATCAATCAATTAAAAGTTTTACTAAAAAAGTTTGAGGTTAAAGTTACATATAATGAAGATTTAAAAAAAAAAAACTGGTTTAATATCGGTGGAAAAGCAAAAGTTTTTTTTAAAGCTAATGAGTTAAAGGATCTAGTAAAGTTTTTAAAAATTTTAGATAATAAAGAAAAAATTTCTATAATTGGTGCAGGTTCTAATGTTTT
>CACPGM010000036.1 GCA_902633535.1 uncultured Pelagibacteraceae bacterium
TTAAAGAGTCTTTTGGGCTGGATACTGGTACCACAGATTTATTGTAATTTAATTCCTTTATTAGTTTTTTTAATAATTTTATAGAAAAATTTGGTCTTGCTGCATCATGTATAAGGACATTATTGGGTCTGTATCGTTTAATTCTTTTAAGAGCAATTAACGAAGAGTCACATCTTTCTTTACCACCTTTAATTATCAAAACATTTGGTAAAAATCTTCTTCTAATTTTTTTTGGATTATCTGTTACTAAGATAATTTTTTTAAATAGTTTTGATTCAATTGCTTTATCGACTGAATGTTCAAATAATTCTTTATTTTTGTATAAAAAGTACTGTTTAGGTTTTTTTTTACTAAATCTTTTACCTAAACCAGCAGCAAGAATTATAAAATAGTTGTTCATTTTTTATAACTATAATATCCCTAAATTATGAAAGAGTTTTTAAAAAAAAATATATTTATCATCATTATATCTTTAATAACTCTTTTTGTTGGGTTTTTCACATTTTTAACTTTTATCGATAAAAGTTTTATAGAATTAAATCAACAAAATCTCCAATATTTATTAGTTTTAAATATCGTTTTACTGTTTTTATTATTTGGTTTTATTTTCTTTGAAATTAATAAATCTATCAAAAATGACATTGACAAAGATGGTCTAAATTCTAATAAAAAATATATTACTTATTTTTCACTGTTCACATTGATACCCTCAATACTTATTTCAATTTTTTCTCTTTTTTTATTTTCATTTGCTTTAGAGAAATATTTTGACAAAAAAGTTACTACAGTTGTTAATAATTCTTACGAACTTGCAAAAAGTTATGTAGGTGAAGTTAGAAATAAAGTTGAAGCAGATATAGTACTTATAGCTTTCGATACAAATAAAAGCGGAAAATTTCTTAATAACAATCCAACTGAATATTTGAGATTTTTAAAAACTCAAAAATTAATTAGAAACATTGATGAGATACATATCATTGACAAAAAAAAAAAATTAATTTTTTCTACTTTAAATGATGTCTCTAAATATAAACCTCCCTTAGATAAGGCCTTAAATCTTGTGCTTGATGATGATCGACCATTGAAAATTATCAATGCACCTGAAAATATATCAGCAGCTATTATGAGGCTACAAGCATTTGATGATAGATTTTTATATGTAATAAAGTATTTGGATAAAAATATCTCAAAATATTTAACAGAATCCCAGGAAGCTATAAACTTTTATTACACTGTTGAGGAAAAAAGTACTGGTATTAAGATTTCATTTGCGATTATCTATGTAATCATTGTTACTTTGCTAATGTTTATTTCAATATCTATAGCAATTAGGTTTTCATCGAGATTTTTTAGATCAATTAATAATTTGATTTTTGCATCTACCTCTATTGGAAACGGGGATTTGAATATACAAGTTCCTGAATTAAAAACTGATAAAGATCTTGAAACGTTGAATAAAAATTTTAATTTGATGATTAATCGTCTAAAGACTCAACAAGAAAAATTGATTATTAATGAAAGACATGAGGCTTGGGGAAGTTTAGCTAGAAAGTTAGCACATGAAATTAAAAATCCATTAACTCCAATCCAGTTAACAATTGATAGAATTAAAACAAAATACACTAATCAGATTAACTCAACAGATAAAACTAATTTTGAGGAGAATTTAAAGATAATAAATAATCAAATTAAACAAATTGGTAATTTGGTTAATGAATTTTCTGACTTTGCTAGAATGCCTAAACCTATTTTAAAAGAGAATAATCTTGTACAAATATTAAGTGACAGTATTCAATTACTATCAAAAATTGATGAGGAAATTAAGATAAAGCTTAAATGTAAATCTGAAAAAGTAGTTTTTAAAAGTGATAAGGAGCAGTTAAGCAGAGTATTTATAAATTTAATTAAAAACTCTATTGAAAGTATTCAGCAAAAAGCAGAAAATAATATCAAATTTGATAAAAATATATCTATTGAAATTGAAGAAAATAATGATCATATAAAGATTATCATGATCGATAATGGTATTGGATTTGAAATTTTTAAAGATAATATTAAAGATATATTGCATCCATATTTTACAACAAAAAAAAATGGGACAGGTCTAGGTCTCTCAATAGTTAATAAAATTGTAAATGATCATAATGGAAAAATTAATTTTATACCAATTAATGAGGGAGCTAAAATTGAAATATTTTTTAATAGATAATGAGTATTGAAATATTAATTGTAGATGACAATTCAGATATTAGAAATATCCTGAATGAATTGATAATTGATGCAGGTTATAAAACAAGAGTTGCAGCTAATTACAATCAAGCATTAACAGAAATTGATAAAAAAATGCCTGATGTTGCCATTCTTGATGTTAAATTAGACAAAGGCGACAATGATGGTATTCAATTGTTATCTCATATTAAATCTAAGGACAAAGATGTTCCTGTAATTATGATCTCTGGACATGCAAATATTGAGATGGCAATAAGTTCATTAAAACATGGTGCATTTGAATTTGTTGAAAAACCTTTTGATCAACCAAGATTATTGAACTTTATAAATAGGGCAATTGAGAATTTAAATTTAAAAGCACAAAATAAAGAATACGAAAATAAATTATTTTCTTCTTTTGATTTGATTGGAAATAGTAAAAATATAACTTCAATAAAAGAGCAAATTGAAAAAATTTGTTTAACCGATAGTAGAATTATTATTAATGGGCCGTCAGGCTCAGGCAAAGAATTAATTGCTAGAAAAATTCATAAAAAGTCTAAAAGAAATAATAACGCTTTTGTAATTTTAAATGGTGCACTACTTGATAATAATAAATATGAATTAGAATTATTTGGTGAGGAAAAAATAGATGGATCAATATCATATGGTGCATTAGAGAAAGCTAATAAAGGTACTTTATTAATTGATCAAATATCAGATATTCCACTAGATATTCAGTCAAAAATTTTGAGAGTATTAATTGATCAAAAATTTAAAAGAATTAATGGATCTAATGATATTAAAGTTGACGTAAGATTAATTTGTTCATCAAGTAAGGATCTTAAAAATGAAATTGAAATTGGCAATTTTAGAGAGGATTTATTTCA
>CACPGM010000037.1 GCA_902633535.1 uncultured Pelagibacteraceae bacterium
TCGATATCTTTTTTTATTTTTTTTTTCCATTCAGGGCCATATAAAAATTCACAAAGAATTTTAGGCTTAGAAGGAAAACTTATATTAAAATTTTTAAAAGTTTTATTTTGTAAAGGAAAAATAAAAATTTTTGGTATCTTTAAATGTTTAGAGAGTATATGTGGCATACCTTGATAATTCCACTTCTCAATTATATAATCTTCATCAGTATCTGCATCATAAAAATAAAAATCAATCAAATAAGCCTTATTATTATGAACTCTCACAACTTGAAGAAAGGATTTATCCCTATTTGTGTGAAGGGTTTTATTAACTTCAATGGAATTAGATTTTAAAATTTCAATCAAATTATCACGATGTTTTTTATTAACATAAAAATCAATATCATCATCTCCGTCTATAATATTATTCTCTCGTGTTAGGCCAAGTAATGTTCCAAAAAAAATAAAGTATTCAAAATCTTGAATTAAATTTATAAAATAGCATAAATTTTTAAAAGCATCGTCTTGGGTGATTTTTTCTAGTAAATATTTTTTATCAATGTTGTGACGTTTAATTTTTTCTAGATAATTCATTTTCTAATAATTAAAATAAACTTTTTATAGAATAATTTTTGTATAATTGATACATTTATGAAATTTAATTATTTCTCCTATATATCCAAGGGTATTCAAACTTCATAGACCACATCCCTAAATTGTTAATTCTTGCATAATTTTCATCATCAACAAATTTTTTAGAATATTTAGTGTAAGCAAATGCGTATCCATTTCTTACTAAGTATTTTGACAAACTAAGATCATTTACAAAACATTCGGCCAAAGTCCTTTTATATTGGTCTTTACCTTCTTTTATACATTTTACTTTATTATTTCCAATTTTTTCAATTAATATTTTTCTAGCCTCAATCCCACATAAAACAATCTTATTATCTTTATAACAAGTTTGATTAAGCTCGGGGGTATCTATTCCTGAAAATCTGATTTTTTCGCCATTTAAGTAAATAGTATCACCATCTATAATTTTAACTTCATATAACTTTACATCATTATAAGTTAGGAAAAAAAATATTAGACAGATGCTAATAACTAAAAAGAGATTTATTTTGCTTAAATACATTATTTAAAAAATAACCAATAAATATTAATACAACAATTCCCATTGCCCAATTTGTAGCCATTATTGTATAGAAAATATCTTCATAGTCACCACCCCTAATATTAATTACATACCACAGGCTCAAAAAAGGAAATGCTGTTAATCTCAATATACTCAGATAAAGACTATATAGAGGTTTCTTTACAGCTTGGAATACAGCTGTAGTAATAAAGAATACTGGGTAAATTGGTCCAATTAATGCTGCGACTTTCAAATAAATTGCACCATGTTTAACTGCTTCTTGATTATCTGTAAATAAAGATACAAAAAACTCAGCTCCAAAAAATAATATTATTCCAGCAACAGCCATAAAAGAGGATCCAAAAAATAATGCCTTTGTATATAATTCTCTTATTCTATTATAAGCTTTTGCACCAAAGTTTTGACCTCCTATAGAAAGAACTGCAGTATTCAATCCAATTACTGGAAGCAAAAATACTTGCTCTACTCTTAAAGCTGCCCCATATCCTGCGGTAGCTAAATCTCCAAACTGACCAATAAAATACAAGATATTAAAAATTCCAACTCCAATAAACAACATGCTAAACATAACAGGGACTGATTGTCTTGTTAAAGGATTTAAATATTCAAACTTAGGAATAAAACATACTAATTTTAAATATTCTCTAATTTTACAATTATTAACTTTATAGGCTAAATAGATTGTTCCAATTAGTTGTGAAATCACTGTTGCAATAGCAAGTCCAGCTATACCAAAAGCAGGAATTATTCCGTATCCCCATATAAAAAGAGGGTTTAAAAAAATATTTAGAAAAAAACTAAATATTAATACATTTCTATAACTTTTCGTGTCACCTTGAGCGTTCAATGTTCCATTTAAAGAAATTTGTATTAATACAATAAAAGTTCCATAAAAAATAATATCTAAATATTCTCTTGTAAGTGCTATGCCTGAAGCATCAGATCCCATAACTCCAAGAAGAAAATTAGATGCGTTTAAACCAAAGATTGTTACTAACACTGAAATTACTAATGCAAAAATTAAAGATTGTGCAATATACATAGATGCAACTCTCTCTTTTTTTTCACCAATAGAATTACCAATCATTGCATTAGTAGCAGCACCTATTCCAACTCCAACAGCAATTATAGTAAAGTAAATTGGAAATGATTTAGCTATAGCACCTATTGCTTCTGCTGAGATTTTTCCTGCAAACCAAGTATCAACTAAATTATAAAATGTTTGAAAAAGAGATCCTACACTTGCTGGTATTGTAACTTTACGAAGTAAAAACCATATTGGATCTTTGGTAAGCTTGTATGAAGTAGACAAAAATTTCCTTATTTAAATTCTTTTTGAAAAATATATTTTTTTTTAGATTGTTTTGCTTTATATACCTGACTTTGTCTCATTCTAAAACGTGATTTTTGTGTTTCTGTTAGTTTATCATGACAATTTGGGCAAGAAACACCCTCCTCATATTTATTTGATCTTTTATCTTTTAGAGATATAGGCATTCTGCATCCACTACACATAGAGTATGTACCTAACCTCAATTCATGCTTAAGACTAACTCTGTTATCAAAAACAAAACACTCACCTTTCCATAAACTTTCGCTTTTCTTAATTTGTTTAAGATAATTCAAGATACCACCATTTAGTTGATAGATATTTTTAAATCCTTTCTTTTTTAAGTACACAGAAGTTTTTTCGCAACGTATCCCACCAGTACAAAACATTGCTACCTGTTTATTTTTCTTAAGTTTATTTAGATACTTTGGAAAATCTCTAAAATTAGTTACATTTGGATTTACTGATTTTTTAAATGTTCCAACTTTATATTCAAAAGGTTTTCTAGTATCGATTATATGAGTATC
>CACPGM010000038.1 GCA_902633535.1 uncultured Pelagibacteraceae bacterium
TATCTGGAACTTCATTAATACCAAATAAAGGTAACCACACCCAAAAAATTCCTCCAATAACTTCTGTCAAAGAAAGTAAAGTTAATTCTGCAGCAGGAATTGCTTTGGAACCAATAGAATATAAAATTAAACCAAAACAAACTAAAGTACCATGTAAAGAAAATAATGAACTGTTATAACTGGATGAAAAAAAAACTTGCCCTTTAAACAGAATCATTATTGTTGCAAAAATAAAACAAAATAATCCTGCAAAGGCAACTGTTGTAAATTTGGGTGTTTCTTTCCTCCATCTTAATGTCACTGAAAAGACTGAAAAACCTATCGAAGAGGTTAGTCCAAAAATAAATCCAACTAAAGAGTTTTCCCCAGAGTTCCCAAAAGCCATGATAATTATTCCAATTGTTGCAATTATAATTGATATCCAAACATTTAATGAAATATGTTCTTTTAAAAAAATAAACGCTAAAAGTGCAGTAAAAAAAGGCATTGCAGCCAAACATAATAAAGTAATCGCTGCAGTCGTATTAGTGATGGAATAGATAAATGATATCATAGCAATACCAAGGCCAGCACCACCTATAATTCCTGATTTACCAATTTTTAAATAGTTTTTCCAAAATTTAAATCCTTCTTCAAAATACAAATATAAATTAAGTATAATAAAAATTGTTAGTCCCCTTCCAAATATATATTGCCAAGGTACTTGATTAGGGCCATCCATATATCGGACCACTAAAGGTCCGAAAGACCATAGAATTCCAGCAAATAAAACAACTGGAACGGCTATTTTTGGATTTTTTAATTCAAGCATTCGCGAGAGATTAATTGTAAAATTTTAGAACTACAACAAAATTTAAACGCTTTAATAAAATTTTATTTGGAAAGTTGGGCAAAAAACAATCAATAATTTGACCTTTTTTGAATTTAGATTGTCCAGGAGTTAATACTGTCCATGCATTAGATCTAACAAAAGAGTTAATTCTAAAAGACTCTTGTCCAGGTAATAACTCTACTTCTAGTTTACCATTATTAGTTGTGTTTAGTTTGCTTTTTATAAATCTTGTGAAAAATTTTTTTTTTTCAAAATTGTTCTTTAAAACAGCTTTTATTGGTTTTTCTTGCTTAAGATTTAAAATATTTTCAATAAACGGATAAACAAAAAATCTAAAACATGCAGCTGATGAAATTGGATTTCCCGGCAGACCAAATATCGCTTTTTGATTAATTTTAGCAAACAAGATTGGTTTTCCTGGCCTTATCATTACGCCTTTAAAATAGTGTGAGGTTTTAAACTTTTTAACAACATTAGGGATGTAGTCAAATTTTCCGGCAGAAACTGCCCCCGAAGTAAGGATTATATCAATTTTAGATTTTAGCATTTTATTAATCTTAGATTTAAAAAGCTTTTGCTGGTTGTCTTTCAAAATTCCACCATTCTTAAAATTAAATAAGAAGTTGCAATCCAGACTTTTTATATAATGACTATTTGAATTTCTTACTTTCCAAATTTGGATTTTATCAGAATTTGAAACTTCATTACCTGTTGAAAAAAATAAAATATTCAATTTTTTTTTAACTTTAATCTTTTTAACACCTAATGTTTTTAAAGCTAATATATGGTTAGGTTGAATTACCGTACCTTTTTTTATTATCAATTGTTTCTTTTTAAAATCTGCTCCCTTAAAGCGTACATGATTAAATCTATTAATTTTATGATCAATTATAATTGATTTGGGATTTTTTTTATTGGGATAAAAATTAATTTTTTCAATCGGAATAATCGTATCAAATGGTTTAAAAACAATTCCACCGGTCATTATTTCGATTGCTTCAAATTTTTTTATTTTTTTCTTTAAAGGTTTATTGCCAGCTGCAATAGATCCAATTATTTTGAAATACTTTGGATTTTTTGTGTTAATAAATTTTGTATCATTTGAATTTATGGCAAAACCATCAAAAGCTGCATTGTCTCCTAACGGATGATTAGAAGGAGATGAAACATCCTTTGAAACAATTCTATTTAAAGAGTCTTTAATAGGAACTTGTTCATCTCCAATTTTAATTTTTGCTTTTTTTAAAATTTTTTTTGCTTGATTATAGTTAATCATTAATAATTTTTTCTGCTTTTTTTAAATCTTCTTTAGTATTGATATTAAAGAAAGGATCTTCTTTTTCAAATGACATATTAATAGTTTTTACTCCAATTTTATTGGCCCAATTCTCGACTTTTCTTGAACCAGTTTCTAAATCTTTTTCAAGTTGATCAATTAAATCTATAGACCATAAACCAAATATATTGTGTCGTTTTTCATTGCAACGCATAAAAAACAATTCACTTTCTTTTGCATTAATTTTTTTCAAGAAACTATTAAAAATACTCTTGCTAAAGAATGGAGTATCTGAAGGAAATGATGCAATCCATTTATATGATTTGTTTTTATCTTTGGCCCATTTCATAGAGGTATAAATCCCACCTAGTGGTCCAAGATTTTTTTTAAAATCTTCAATTTTTATAATATTATCTGAAGCTAAATGTTTTATAGGATCATTCGCGACAATAAGTACTTCCTTAAACTCGTCTATCAATTCAGATAAGATATAGTCAATAAGGATTTTTTCTCCTAATTTTACTTGGGATTTATCTTCACCAAATCTTTTGGATTTTCCTCCCGCTAGTACTACTGGTAAAATATTGTTATTATCCATAATGGAAAATATAAAACATTAACAGCTAAATTAAAAATATTTAATGGATTTAAAAATTTTAGAAATTGCATCACATACCGATAACAATAAGGTTTTAGAAAATTCTACTCATCACTCAAAAAATAAGAATCCGATTTGTGGTGATGAAATGGAAATCAGACTTGTTGTTAAAGATAACATAGTTAAAGATATGGGCTATCAGTGTAAGTCATGTGTTTATTGTCAGGCATCAGTAAGTTTATTGTCACGTA
>CACPGM010000039.1 GCA_902633535.1 uncultured Pelagibacteraceae bacterium
GAAAAAAACATAAACTCCCTTTTTCAAATGGAGAATACAATCAAAGAGTAAGTAAATTAAGATCAGTGATGGATAGAAATAATCTAGATATGATTATTTTAACATCTATGCATAATGTTGCCTATTATACAGGTTTTATTTATTGTTCTTTCGGCAGACCTTATGGCTGTGTAATAACTAAAAATAAGATTTCCACTATTTCAGCAAATATCGACGCAAGTCAGCCCTGGAGAAGATCACATTGCGATAATGTTATTTATACCGATTGGAAAAGAGATAATTTTTTAAGAGCAATAGTCTCTATTATAGGTAGAGATGAGCCACCAAAAAATATTGGTATTGAAAATGATCATGTAACGCTTGAGATGAGAGAAAAAATCGGGTCTATATTTACATTTTCAGTTTTTAAAGATGTCTCTAAAGAATTAATGAAATTAAGAATGATAAAATCTAAGGAAGAAATAGAAATCATCAAAAATGGAGCAAGAATAGCTGACTTAGGAGGTGAGGAAATTGTAAAAAATATTCGAGAGGGTAATACAGAGTTAGAAATTGCTATTGCTGGAAGGGATAAAATGGAAAGAGAAATTGCAAAAAGTTATCCAGGAGCAGAATATATGGATACCTGGGTTTGGTTCCAATCTGGAATAAATACTGATGGAGCACATAATCCAAAAACAAACAGAAAATTGATTAAAGGAGATATTTTATCTTTAAATACTTTTCCAATGATTTCAGGATATTACACTGCTTTGGAAAGAACTCTATTTGTAGATTATGTAGACGATGCATCTTTAAAAGCTTGGGAAGCAAATGTAAAAGTTCATAAAAGAGGATTGGAACTTATTAAACCTGGTGTTAAATGCTTTGATATTTGTAATGAGCTTAACGAACTTCTTGCTGAACTTGGCTATCTTCAATTCAGAACTTTTGGGTATGGGCATTCATTTGGTATGCTGTCTCATTTTTATGGTAGAGAGGCTGGACTAGAGCTCAGAGAAGATATTGATACAGAGCTTGAAGAAAATATGGTTGTTTCAATGGAGCCAATGATTATGATCCCTGAAGGGAAGCCTGGAGCAGGCGGTTATCGTGAACATGATATTTTAGTAATAGGAAAAAATGGTGTAGAAAATATTACAAAATTTCCTTTCGGCCCAGAGCACAATATTATAAAAAATTAGTCCTTATGAGCAAAAATAAAACCATTGTTAATAGTTGGAATGAATGGGATCCATTAAAGCATGTAATAGTTGGTCGAGCAGATGGCACTTGTATTCCAGCACCAGAACCTGCATTAGATGCAAAAGTTCCTGAGGATAGTGATATGAGAGGTCAATTTGGACCTAGAACTAAAGATACAGTTGATAAAGCTAACCAACTTTTAAATGATTTTTCAAATATGCTTGAAAAAAAAGGTATTAAGGTAGATCGACCAACTCCAATAGATTTTAATCAAAAAACATCAACACCTGATTGGAAAGCTGAAACTATGTTTGGTTGTATGCCTCCCAGAGACGTTCTGCTAACTGTTGGAAATGAAATCTTAGAAGCAACTATGAGTTATCGATGTCGTTGGTTTGAATATCTTTGTTACCGACCTTTATTAAAAGCATATTATGATGCTGATCCCAATATGAGACATGAATCAGCTCCAAAACCAAGATTAACTGATGCAGATTATAGAAAAGATTATCTTTCAGAAAAAATTGGTGTTCAAAAAAGATTGGAGTGGACAGAAAAAAAATATTTTGTAACTACAGAAGAAGAACCATTATTTGATGCAGCTGATGTGTTAAGATTTGGTAAAGATTTAGTTGTACAACATGGTTTTACAACTAACTTAAAGGGAATTGACTGGTTAAAAAGACATTACAAAGATCATAGGGTTCATGCAGTTAATTTTCCTGGTGATCCGTACCCAATCCATATAGACGCAACTTTTACTCCAATCAAAGAAGGATTAATTATTAATAATCCTCAAAGAAGACTTCCAAAAGAACAAAGAAAGTTATTTGAAGATAATGGTTGGGAAATTATTGACAGTGCTCAACCTGCGCATAATGAGCCACCGCCTTTATGTTATTCATCAACATGGTTATCAATGAATGTTTTAGTTTTAAATCCAAAAACAGTGTGCGTTGAAAAAAGTGAAATTTATCAAGCAGAACAACTAGATAAACTTGGAATGGAAGTAATACCAGTAGAACTTAGAGATGCCTATGCATTTGGGGGTGGATTACATTGTTGTACTGCAGATGTTTACCGAGAAGGAACTTTAAAAGATTATTTTCCGAAACAATAAATACTTTAGACTTTAAAAAATTTAATCGGTGTTAGATATTGTTTTCGAAGCAATGATACCAAGATGGTAGATTAAACAAGACTCTCCTAACTTACTTAACAAATTTTATATTTGAATACAATTTTATTATATTAAATATATCGGTACTACTTTATAAATTAGAATATGAATAAAAATGATTTAAATATTTGTCAGGTTTCTTTAAATAGAGATATACCTTTAATTATTGAAAATCTTGAAAATTTAAAAAAATTTTATCAAGATAATTTAAAATTAAACATAATTTGTCCAGAAAGCCAGCTAGACGAGTTTAAACAAAAATTAAATTTCAAGGAAGTTAATATTAT
>CACPGM010000040.1 GCA_902633535.1 uncultured Pelagibacteraceae bacterium
GCATCTCGTTTACACCGAGGGGGTCAAAGGTTCGAGTCCTTTACTGCCCACCATAATATAATTAACAATTTTTTAATTAGGACATTTGTTTTATAATTAGTTAGTGAAAAAAAAAATTATTAATTCTCTCATATTTATTTTATGTTACTTCGTTATAGACTATTCATTATCTTCATTATTTTTATTTAAAATTATTAACAAAGACTTAGAAAAAATTTATTATTCAGATTTGAATAATAGAATTCCTAACAAAGATTATAAATATACTTTTAAATCTAATTCCCAATTTTACTCTAAATATAATGATTTTATCTATGAAATAAATACGAATAATTTTGGTTTCAGAGATAGAGAAATAAATTCAATTAAACCTGATATTAAAAAAAAGGTTTATTTTTTTGCAGGTGATAGTTTTTTAGAGAGTGTTGGTTTAAATTACAGAGATACTTTAATAGGTCAATTAGCTGAAAGAACTAATAATGAATATCTGTTATTAAATTCTGGGGTAGCTTCATATTCACCATATCTTTACAAAAGAAAAATTATTTCATTTCTAGAAAATAATAAAGATTTTAAAATAGAAAAAATAATAATTTTATTTGATAAAAGTGATCCTATTGATGACTCACGATTTAAAAATCATAATGGTGAATTTGAAGTAAATTACAACAATTCAAATTTTATATATAAAAAAAGATTATCCGAAAAATTTACTACGTTTGCTTTTTTAAAATTATTTGCTAATTATTTAGATGAGCTTCAAAGAAACTTAAAATATAGATATAAATTATCAAAAAAGTATAAATTAAATTTTTTTGAATTTACAAATGATCAAGTAATAGCATTTAAGTCTATTGGTAATCGTAAATTCATAACAAATTATTACACAAATGATAATATATGGAATGATAAAACAAAAAACTACATATCTGACTCTTTTAACTACATAAATGAGGTGAGAGATTATTTAAATAAAAAAAATATAAAATTAGAAATTTTTATTTATCCCTGGGCCTATGAATTAGCAAATTCTGATTTATCTGAAAAGTATATACAATTAATCTACAGTATATCTAAATCAAAAAGTTTAATAGTACATAATTGCTATGATTATTTTTATGAAAATAATAGTTTGGATCAATTAGCGGCAATAGGAAGAAATTATCTTTTTGGTGATGTACATTATAATTCTAATGGAAATAAAATTTTATCTAGTTGTATAAAAGACAAACTTAAATTATAAGAAATGGTATTTTATAAAAAGTGGGGGTGTAGCTCAGTTGGTTAGAGCGATCGCCTGTCACGCGATAGGTCGAGGGTTCGAGTCCCTTCACTCCCGCCACTTATATTGCTTAATTAAGATAAATAAGAAAAACTTATTGTTTATGTGCTGTATATTCGCATAAATGTGACCTAACTACACTTCATCCAAGGTTAAAAAATGATATATATCTCGACATGTTTCCTGAATTTTTAAAAGATTATTTTTCGATAATTGTTTTTTTATTAATTGCTCTAGGTTTGAGTGGAGCTTTTGTGGTCATTAATTTTATACTTTCTCCAAAAAATCCTGATCCAGAAAAGTTATCTGCATATGAGTGTGGTTTTGAAGCATTTCAAGATTCAAGAATGGAGTTTGATGTAAGATTTTATTTAGTAGCAATACTTTTTATAATTTTTGATTTAGAAATAGCATTTCTTTTTCCTTGGGCAATATCTTTAGGTAAAATTGGTTTATTAGGATTTGTATCAATGATGATTTTTTTATTCATATTAACAGTTGGATTTATTTATGAATGGAAAAAAGGGGCCCTAGACTGGGAATAAAACAAATTTCATGAGTAATAAATTAGATCAAGTTCCTGATGAGTTTAAAAAATTAGCTGAAGATTTTAGTAAGAATGGATTTATAACTACTTCTTTAAATAATCTAATTAATTGGTCTCGATCAGGATCTTTACATTGGATGACTTTCGGATTGGCATGTTGTGCAGTTGAAATGATGCAAACAGCAATGCCTCGATACGATCTTGAAAGATTTGGTGCAGCCCCAAGAGGTTCACCAAGACAATCAGATGTTATGATTGTAGCTGGAACACTAACTAACAAAATGGCTCCAGCATTAAGAAAAGTTTATGATCAAATGCCAGAACCAAGATATGTTATATCTATGGGTAGTTGTGCTAATGGTGGAGGTTATTATCATTATTCTTACTCTGTCGTAAGAGGTTGTGATAGAATAGTTCCTGTAGACATCTATGTTCCAGGCTGTCCACCATCTGCGGAAGCACTATTGTATGGAATTCTTCAATTGCAAAAAAAAATAAGAAATAAAGGTTCATTAGAAAGATAAATATGCACAATCTAGCTGAGTTAGAAAAAAAAATTAATTCTGAATTAACTACCAAAATAAATAATTCAGAGATTAAACATGATCAATTATATTTAAAGATAGATAAAGAAGATTTAATTGATGTAACCCTTTTTTTGAAAACTAACAAGGATACAAAATTTAGACAATTAATTGACATTACAGTTGTTGATTATCCTGAAGATAGTCAAAGATTTAAATTGGTTTATTTATTTTTAAGTCATGAATTTAATCAAAGAATTATTTTAAGTTATCAAGTAAATGAAAATGAAGTTATAA
>CACPGM010000041.1 GCA_902633535.1 uncultured Pelagibacteraceae bacterium
ATCGAATTGCTATTACAAAATCGTCTCTGCTTGTGGCCATTATTCTTAATACTCGGTCAGCATAGTAGAAAATGTTTCTTCTTGATCTAGAGCTTTTCCTGTTCCAATAGCTACACACGACAATGGATCTTCTGCAATGTGCACAGGTAAACCAGTCTCTTTAGAAAATCTTTTGTCAATATTTTTTAATAATGCTCCACCTCCGGTTAATGTAAGACCCATATCAACTAAATCAGCTGATAATTCTGGTGGTGTTGCTTCTAGCGCATCCTTAATACCATTAACCATCTCTCTTAAAATATCATTCAACGCTTCAGCAGTATCTTCTTCAGTAATATTTACTTCTTTAGGTGTTCCAGATCTTAAATCTCTTCCTTTTACTGGATAAGTATTATCATTAGTAGGTATTGCTGTGCCAATTTCTTTTTTTATTTTTTCCGCAGTACTATCACCAATCATCAAATTATATTCTTTTCTCATATAATTAACCATTGCATTATCCATTGCATCTCCTGCAACTCTTAAAGATTTAGAGTAAACCAAGCCTCCTAAAGACATTACTGCTATTTCACTTGTTCCACCTCCTATATCAACTACCATTGATCCTGTTGCTTCAGAAATTGGAAGTCCAGCTCCAATTGCAGCAGCAATAGGTTCTTCAATTAATTGAACTCTTCTTGCACCTGCTGCAAGAGCACTATCTTGAATCGCTTTTCTCTCAACTGGAGTAGATCCTGTTGGTACACAAATTAAAATTCTAGGATTTGCAAATGTACTCCCTTTGTGAACTTTTTTTATAAAGTGTTTTATCATTTCCTCAGTGACAATAAAATCCGCTATAACACCATCTCGTAATGGTCTAATTGCACTAATATTACCAGGTGTTCTACCTAGCATTGTCTTTGCTTCATCTCCTACTGCTAAAACTTGTTTTTTTCCACTTTGATCTACAATTGCAACTACCGACGGCTCATTTAAAACAACACCATGACCTTTAACAACAACAAGTGTGTTCGCAGTTCCTAAATCAATAGCCATATCTCGGCTCCAAATTTTTCTTACTTTATCAAATATTCCCATTTTATATTCCTTTTACTTTTTGGTTTTCTTGCTCCATTGGAGCAGTTTTATCTCTTTTTAAAATCATTTTATTTAATGCACCTATATAGGCATTTGCTGACGCAACTAATGTATCTGTATCTGCAGCTTGGCCAACTGTTGTTTTGCCATTTTCCTCAATTCGAACACTTACAGTTGCTTGAGCGTCAGTGCCCTCAGTAACAGCATGAACTTGGTACAACTGTAATTTTACTTCATGCGGATATAAAGTCTTAATACATTTAAAAATAGCATCAACAGGACCATCACCTGTTTCTGTTGCAGATTTTATCTGTCCATTAACATCTAATGTCATATCTGCTTTTTGAGGTTCACCTGTTCCAGCAAAGACTTTTAAAGATTTTAAAATAATAATGTTTGCCTTATTGTCTAAAACCAAACTATCATCAACCAAAGCTATTATGTCTTCATCATAAATATGTTTTTTCTTATCTGCTAAAACTTTAAATTTTCCAAAAGCCTTTTCAATAACATCATCTGTTAAATCTACATAACCCAAACTAATAAGTTTGTCTTTAAATGCATGTCTTCCAGAATGTTTACCCATAACTAAAGATGTTTGTTTTACACCTACACTTTCTGGCGTCATGATTTCATAGGTATTTCTATTTTTTAACATACCATCTTGATGAATACCCGACTCATGTGCGAAAGCATTTTTTCCAACGATTGCTTTGTTATACTGAACTGGAAAACCAGTCACGTTAGAGACTAATTTTGAAGCTTTGCTTAATAATGTAGTGTTAATGCTTGTGTCGTAAGGCATTAAATCATTTCTTGTTCTAATAGCCATTACCACCTCCTCTAAAGCAGCATTTCCAGCACGCTCACCAATTCCATTTATAGTACATTCAATTTGTCTAGCGCCTGCTTGAATTCCAGCTAACGAATTTGCAACAGCTAAACCTAGATCATTATGACAGTGTGTAGACAAAATTGCTTTATCAATATTTGGAACTTTGTTTAATAAATTTTCAATAATTTTTGTAAATTCTGAGGGAACTGTGTAACCCACAGTATCAGGTATATTAATTGTTGTTGCTCCAGATTTAATTGCAAGTTCTACTGTTTTACACATGTAATCCATATCTGTTCTTGTTCCATCTTCGCATGACCACTCAACATCATCTGTTAAATTTCTAGCATAAGATACATGTTCTTTTATTGACTCATAAACTTGTTCGGGTGTTTTATTTAGTTTATGTTTCATGTGAAGTGGGCTGGTAGATATAAAAGTATGAATTCTAAATCTTTTTGCATGTTTTAATGCCTCATAACATCTATCAATATCTTTTTTTGAATGTCTTGCTAGTCC
>CACPGM010000042.1 GCA_902633535.1 uncultured Pelagibacteraceae bacterium
TATCTATATTGTCCTTTATCGCTTGTTGAGAAATACCGGTCTGATTAATATAATTTATAAAATCTTGAGTGGTAATATTAGTTTTATTTATTTTTGCAATATTGTTTTGATTATTTGACAAAAATCCACCACCAAATCCCCCAAAACCAAAAGCAATAATAATTACAACTATTAATATTATTCCACCAATTTTATTTTTGTTTAGATATTTTACGATTTTCATTTTAGCTTTATTTATGTATTGATCTGTAAAATCAAATCTATAGATTAAAAATAGAATTATGACAAATAAATATATGTATTTTATAGCCAACTGGAAAATGTTTGGAAACTTAAAATCAATAAATACATTGGATAAAGTTATTAAATTTTCAAAATCTAAAGAAATTAAGAAAGGAAGATTAATTTATTGTCCTCCATATACTTTAATAACCTCTTTTTTCAAAAAATTCGAAAATTGTTTAATAGATATTGGTGCGCAAAATTGTCATGAAAGTGATGATTATGGTTCACATACAGGTTTTATAAATTCGAGAATGTTAAAAAGTATAGGGGCAAATTATGTTATACTAGGGCATTCAGAAAATAGAAAAAAAGGTGAAACGGACAAACTCATTAATCTCAAAATTAAAAGTGCCATCAAAGCAAAATTAAAAGTTATATTTTGTATTGGTGAAACCTTAGCACAAAAAAAAATGGGTAAAACCAGAGCAATCTTATCAAAACAAATAAAACTTGGTTTAAATAAAATCAAAAAAAAATCAGATATTTTTGTTGCTTATGAACCTGTTTGGTCGATTGGAACTGGAAATATTCCAAAACCCAAAGATCTTGAACAAATAGTAAAATTCATTAAAAAAAATTTTAAAGGTAAATCGCCAAAAATTTTATATGGTGGATCTGTTAATCCTCAAAACATAAGTTATTTAAAAAAAATTATTAATCTTGATGGTTTTTTAATTGGTGGAGCATCACAAAGCCCAAAAAAATTTATTGATATAGTTAAAAAAACCTATAATTAGTCCGCATGGAAAATATATTATTAGTATTGAATATTGTGTTCGCGATTATTCTTGTTTTAATAATTTTAATGCAAAAATCTGAGGGCGGTGCTCTTGGAATTGGTGTTTCACAAGAGAATATGATGTTTTCTAAAACTGCTGGAAATTTTATGACTAAAGCCACTGCAGTAGTTGCTACTCTTTTTATAATTTGTAGTCTTGCACTTACTATCATTTCAAGAGGTGAGCTTACCCCAACCAGTTCAGTTTTGGACTCTGTGGAGGAAAAAACTGAAGATACTCCTGCAATTCCAGAAGATAATTAATTAATACTTTCCAATTCTTTTTTTATTCGCTATAAGATACTTCCATGGCGCGATATATATTTGTCACCGGCGGCGTGGTTTCTTCACTTGGCAAAGGTCTTTCTTCAGCATCATTAGCATATCTGCTACAATCTAGAGGTTATAAAGTTAGATTAAGAAAGTTGGATCCGTATTTAAATGTAGACCCAGGAACAATGAGCCCATTTCAACATGGAGAAGTCTATGTAACTGATGATGGTGCAGAAACAGACTTAGACCTAGGTCATTACGAGAGATTTTCGGGTGTATCAGCAAAAAAATCTGACAACATTACAACAGGAAAAATTTATAATGATGTTCTTAAAAAAGAAAGAAAAGGTGAATATTTAGGAAAAACAGTTCAGGTTATTCCTCATATTACTGATCGAATAAAACAGTTTATAAAAAATGACTCTTCTAAAGAGGATTTTGTAATTTGTGAAATTGGTGGCATTGTTGGAGATATTGAAAGTTTGCCATTTGTAGAAGCTATTAGACAGTTTGCAAATGATGTTGGAAAAAAAAATGCATTATTTATTCATTTAACATTGGTACCATATTTAAAAGCTTCAGATGAAATTAAAACAAAACCAACTCAACACTCAGTTAAAGAGTTAAGAAGTATTGGTATTCAGCCAGATATAATAATTTGTAGATCTGAGAGACCCATACCTTTAGACCATAGAAAAAAGATTTCATTGTTTTGTAATGTTGATATTAAGAATGTAATTGAAACAGTTGATGTAAGAACAATTTATGAAGCTCCTATGAGTTTTTTTAGAGAAAAATTAGATGTTCAGGTCTTAAATTATTTTAAATTAAAATCAAAAAAATCAGTAAATCTAAATCCGTGGAAAAAAATTACAAAAACTATATTACAAAATAAAAAACAAGTTAATATTGCAATAATAGGGAAGTATGTCGAACTTAAAGATGCTTATAAATCATTAGACGAAGCATTAACCCATGGTG
>CACPGM010000043.1 GCA_902633535.1 uncultured Pelagibacteraceae bacterium
AAAAAATTTATTATAAGAAAAAAAAGCATCTTCATCAGTAACATCAAAAGAATAGGCGTCTTTCATATAAAATTCTCTACATCTCATAATTCCAAACCGTGGTCTTACTTCATCTCTAAACTTCCACTGAATATGATAAAGTAATTGTGGCAGTGATTTATAAGATTTGACTGAAGCTCTAAAAATATCTGTAACAAGTTCTTCATTAGTCGGGCCATAAAGCATCTCTCTATCTTGACGGTCTTTAATTCTAAGCATTTCTTCGCCATAATCATCGTAACGTCCACTTTCTTTCCAAATTTCACTTGATTGAATGGTAGGCATTAAAATTTCTTGAACTCCTATTTTATTTTGTTCTTCTCTGACAATTTGTTCAATTTTTTTCATTACTTTGAAACCTAGTGGTAACCATGAATATATGCCTGCTGATGATTGTTTTATCATTCCAACTCTCAACATAAGTTGATGAGATTTAATCTTTGCCTCAGATGGATTATTTTTTAGTATTGGAATAAATGATTTAGTTAAGTACATTTTATGTAATTATATTTCTTAAATTTAAGTATTCAAATTTCATTAATAGATAAATTATTATGAAAATAATAGTAGTTATTCCAGTGCAATATATAAACTTTTTAAGTATTTTTGGATTTTCAGGAGATCCTGGATCCTCTCCTTCAATTTTAACAGGTTTTTTTCTATTTACATCTATTGGTAGAATAGCAAAAAAAACAATCCACCATATAATAATATAGATTATCGCTAAACCTGTATAGCTCATATTAAATTTTTACTAAATTAATGTTGGTGAATGGTTTTTTTCCTGTTTTTTCTTTTGAAAATTTACGACATGAAATTTTTAAAGCATCTATCAAGTTGTGCTCTTGTTGTTTACTTCCTATTTTAAAAGCTCTTACTGTTTTTTCGATTTCATTTTCAATGCCATAAATAAAATCATCTTTATCATCTACAGGTAGGCCTCTAAAACTTAAAATAGGATTATTGTGAATGTTTCCTTTTGGTGTAATCATAATAGTCACTTCTAAATATCCATTGGCGCTTAAATTCTTCCTATCTTTTATAGATTGTGCGTCCTCATCAACACTTATACTACCATCAAGCAACAACCTACCGCTTGGTGCTTTGTCATAAACTTCTGGTTTATCTCCTGGATATAATCTGACAATATCACCATTTTCTACTTGAACTGGATAAGGTACCTGCATTTCTTTAGCAAAATTAATATGTTCTATCATATGTCTGTGTTCACCATGTACTGGAATAACACATTTTGGTTTTACCCATTGATACATATCTTTTAGATCTTCTCTGTTTGGGTGACCAGAGACATGAATAAATTCTGTCTCCTCTGAAATGACCTCTATACCTTCTTTCACTAACTGGTTGTGTAATTTATATAATTTTTTTTCATTACCAGGGATAATTTTTGATGAAAATATTACAGCATCTCCTCTTTCAATAAATATATCAGGATGTGTGTAATTGGAAATTCTCATCATTGCACCCATGGGTTCACCTTGACTTCCTGTACAAAGATATACAATTTTTTCTCTAGAAAATTTTTTTGCTTCTCTTGGATCTATTGGATCAATAGTATTTTTTAAATATCCACACTGTCTAGCAGCTTTATAGATTCTGTGCATTGATCTACCAACTAAAGAAATTTGTCTGCCTGTTTGTTCAGCACAGTAAAATGCTGTTTCCATTCTGGCTACGTTAGAAGCAAAAGATGTAATTATTATTCTTTTTTTAAGTCTACTCATGACATTTAACAAATTTTTTCTTACATCTAACTCCGAACCAGATCTTCCGGCACTAAATACATTAGTAGAGTCACAAATCATTGCTAGAACTCCTTCGTCACCTATTTCTTTTAATCTTTTAGAATTAATATTTTCACCAATTAATGGATTAGGATCAACTTTCCAATCACCTGTGTGTAAAATTACACCAGCTGGGGTCTGTATTCTTAAACCATTAGGTTCCAAAATAGAATGCGTTAGAGTGATATATTCAATATCAAAGGCTTCAAGTTTTACTTTGCCATTTAATTCAACAATTTTAAGGTCATTTGTTATATCGATATGTTTTTCTTTAAATTTTTCTCTTATCAAAACTGCTGTAAAAGGTGTGGCAAAAATTTTACATTTTAATTGCGGCCACAAATGTGCAATTGCACCAATATGATCTTCATGTGCGTGTGTTAAAATTATACCAAGTAAATTATTTTTTCTTTCAACTATAAATCCTGGATCAG
>CACPGM010000044.1 GCA_902633535.1 uncultured Pelagibacteraceae bacterium
ATTTAAAGTATATATTTTATGTAACATAAACTGCTCTAATTCCGGTAGTTGATCTAGATTAATATCCTCAAAATTAGGTTCCTCAAAAATATCATTTAAGTTTCCAAGTAAATATCTAAACGTATTTCTAATTTTTCTATATGACTCTGAATGCTGATCTAATATAGAATAATCAATTCTTAAATCCTCTGCATAATTTGATGAAGCAACCCAAATTCTTAGGATATCTGCACCATATTTTTTTAAAATGTCTTCAGGAGCAATTACATTGCCTAATGATTTTGACATTTTTAATCCTTTTCCATCAACAACAAATCCATGGGAAAGAATAGACTCGAATGGTGCTTTTCCTCTTGTACCACATGACTCCAATAATGAAGAGTGGAACCAACCTCTATGTTGATCAGAACCTTCAAGGTACATTGATGCTGGCCATTTTAAATCTGCTCTTTTTTCAAGTACAAACGAGTGTGTTGATCCACTATCGAACCATACCTCAACTATATCACTAAGTTTTTCATAATCTTTGGACTTATAATTTTTACCTAAAAATTTTTGTGGATCATCAGAAAACCAACAATCAGATCCCTCTTTTTCATAAACATTTGCAATTGTTTCGAAAACTTCATCATCAACCAAAATTTCATTAGTTTTTTTATTTATAAAAATAGGAAGCGGAACGCCCCAGACTCTTTGTCTTGATACACACCAATCAGGCCTAGTTTCGATCATTGATTTCAACCTTTCTTTTCCTTTGCTAGGGTAAAAAGTTGTTTCATCTAATGCTTTCAATGCTTTATTTCGAAGTCTATGACTATCCATCGATATAAACCATTGGGGTGTTGCCCTGTGCACTAATGGAGCCTTTGATCTCCAAGAGTGAGGGTATGAATGAATCAATTCACCATTTTTTAAAAGTTTTTTTTGTTCTTTTAATTTTTCTATTACAACAGGATTAGCTTTAAAAATGTGTAATCCCTCAAATAAAGATACATTTTTAGTATATTTTCCATCTCCATCAACTGTTTCTATTGCTTTAATTCCATTGTTTAAACAAAGATTAAAGTCGTCTGGCCCATGACTTGGTGCGCAGTGAACAATCCCTGTACCTTGTTCAGTTGTAACAAAACGTGCGTTAAGCATTGGTATATCATAATCATATCCCAAATCTAAAAAGGGGTGATTACAAAGAGTGTTTTTAAATTCTTTGCCTTTAAATCTTTTCAAGTTTTTGTAGTCTTGTATTTGACAATCTTTTACCACCGAGTTTAATAAAGCCTCAGCAATAACAATTTTTTTATTTTTAAATTCACCTTCATCATTAATTTCAATTAGCAGATAATCTAGACTATCGTTGTAAGCTAAAGCTTTATTTGCGGGAATAGTCCAAGGCGTCGTTGTCCAAATAATGATATTGGCACCTACAATCTCTTTAAGATTTGATGACTTAACTGAAAAACTTACATAAATGGTATCTGACTTGTGATCTTGATATTCTACTTCTGCGTCTGCCAGAGCTGTTTTTTCCACTGTAGACCATAGAACAGGTTTGAACCCCCTATAAAGGCTTCCTTCTTTTAAAAACTTTGCAAGTTCTCTTACGATTTGAGCTTCTGCTTCATAACTCATCGTTGAATAGTAATTTTCCCAGTCCCCAACAACACCAAGTCTTTTAAATTGATCTTTATGAACTTTTATCCATTTTTCCGCAAAGGATCTGCACTCTTTTCTAAATTCAACAATTGGAACTTCATTTTTATTCTTTTTATTTTTTTTATATTGTTCCTCAATTTTCCATTCTATTGGCAATCCATGACAATCCCAGCCTGGAACATATACAGAATCTTTTCCATCCATTTGATGAAATTTAACAATTATATCTTTAAGAATTTTATTTAGAGCGGTACCCATATGTATGTTTCCATTTGCATAAGGAGGACCGTCATGAAGAACAAATTTTTCTTTACCTTTTCTTGAATTTCTTAATTCTTTATAAAGATCAATTTTTTTCCATAAATCTAAAATTTCAGGTTCCCTGATAGGCAAATTAGCTTTCATAGAAAAAGCTGTTTTAGGAAGATTTATTTGGTCTTTACTCATTTTATTTTCTTTGCAGT
>CACPGM010000045.1 GCA_902633535.1 uncultured Pelagibacteraceae bacterium
TCAATATTGACGTAGTGCCGGTATATATCGAAAGATATAATCAAAATGATTTTAAAATAGAATTTTCTCGACCTTTAGAGTTTAAAAAAGAAGATAGTGTAGCTGATATCACTTTAAAACTTAATAAAATTTTAGAAAAGATGATTTTAAAAAATCCAGATCAATGGATATGGACTCATGATAGGTGGAAGTAAATTAACTATTATTTTCTCTTTTAATCGAAGCCTCAACATAAGAGAAATACGCTTCTTGAAGTTCAACATTCCAATACGTTAGATTTTCAATTAATATTTTTTTTCCAGATATAGCACAAACTACATGGTCACCATCTTCAATTATCTTAAAATTATTAGGTAAATATTTTATTTTTGCTAATTTTTTTAACATTTTTAGTTTATATAATATTACTTATATGAAATTAGCAATAATTGGAAGTGGTGGAAGAGAACATGCTCTATGTTATTATTTGTCTAAATCTCACGAAGTTAAAAAAGTTTTTTGCCTACCTGGCAATGCTGGAACAAATTTAATTGCAGAAAATGTAGCCATAAATACAGAGAATTTCGAAGAATTAAAAAATTTTATACTCAATAAAAAAATAGATTATGTGATAATTGGTCCTGAAAAACCATTAGTAGATGGGCTAGTTGATTATCTTAAAAAATTTAATATTAAAGTTTTTGGACCAAATAAAATTTCTTCACAATTAGAGGGATCAAAAATATTTACAAAAAAGCTTTGTGAAAAATATGGAATACCAACAGCTAAATTTGGTATTTTTACTAATGATCAAGATGCTATTCGTTATATTGAAAAACTCAATTTTCCAATAGTAATTAAAGCAGATGGATTAGCATCTGGTAAAGGTGTTTATATTCCAGAAAATTTTGAAATTGGAGTAACTGCGATTAAAGAAATTTTTAATGGTAAATTTGGAAAAGCTTCACAAATTTTAGTTGAAGAATTTATTGATGGAGAAGAAATGAGTTATTTTATAATTTCTGACGGTAAAAATTATAAAAAATTTCAGACAGCTCAAGATCATAAACGAGTTGGTGAAGGAGACACTGGAAAAAATACAGGTGGGATGGGTGCTTACTCACCGTCAAGAATAATAAATGAAGAGATAGATAAAAAAATCATTAACAAAATAATTGAGCCAACATTAAAAGGACTTAAAGAACTTGGAACTACATACAGTGGTTTTTTATATGCCGGTTTAATGATTAAAGAAAATGAGCCTTACTTAATTGAATATAATGTGCGAATGGGAGATCCCGAGTGTCAAACTATTTTACCTAAGCTGAAAAATGATTTTTTTGAAATTATAAAACTATGTATTAATCAAAATTTAAATTCTATAAATTTGCAATGGTTAAATAACCAGAGCTTGAGTATAGTTTTATGCTCAAAAGGTTATCCTGATAAATTTGAAAATGAAATAGAAATAAAAGATTTACTAAAATTAGATATTGATGGTTCAAAGAATGAACTTGTTTTTCATGCTGGAACAAAAACTATTAATAATAAAATATACTCTAATGGAGGTCGAGTTTTGAATTTTGTAGTTGTTTCAGAGAGTTTTAAAAATGCTAGAGAAAAGATTATTAAATTGATAAAAAAACTCAATTGGAAAAATGGTTTTTATAGAAAAGATATAGGTCATAAAGCAATAGACTCATGAGAATAATTTCTGGTTATCTAAAAGGAAAAAAAATTAATTTGCCAAAAGATGATTTAACTAGACCTTTAAAAGATATGGTTAAAGAGTCTATTTTTAATGTTTTGGAGCACTCTAAAGAAATTAATTTTAGAGTAAAAAATTCATTAGTTTTAGATCTATTTTCTGGATCTGGTTCTTTTGGATTGGAATGCATCTCGAGAGGTGCAAAATATGTTTATTTTAATGAAAACTACAAACAAGCTATTGAAATATTGGAAAAAAATATCAAAAGATTTGATTGTGAGCATAAATGTAAAATACTTAAAGATAGTTGTTTTAACATAACAAGTAATTTTAAAGAAAAAGCAAATATAATATTTATGGATCCTCCG
>CACPGM010000046.1 GCA_902633535.1 uncultured Pelagibacteraceae bacterium
TGTAACTCACTTAGATGGTCCATTATTAATCGTTGCTGGCGCTGGTTCTGGCAAAACAAAGGTTTTGACAAGTAGAATTGCACATATAATAGCTGAAAAAAAAGCATTTCCCAACCAGATTCTTGCTGTAACTTTCACCAATAAAGCAGCAAAAGAAATGCAAAATAGAGTTAGCAAAATTCTAGGTGCTAGCGCTATTGGGCTATCATGGCTCGGCACATTCCATTCAATTTGTGCAAAACTATTAAGAAAGCATGCTTCTGCTGTAAACTTAAATTCAAATTTTACAATAATAGATACAGATGATCAGATAAGATTAATAAAGAATATATGTAAGGCAGAAAATATTGATGTTAAGCAACTTGCTCCAAGATATGTATTGGCAATTATAGATAAATGGAAAAATAAAGGTCAATATCCAAATGAGGTAAGTATTAGTAATAAAGATGTATACGAAAAAACTATACTTCCTGTTTATAAGATTTATCAACAAAAACTTACTGACCTAAATGCATGTGATTTTGGTGACTTGATTTTACACGCTGTAAAAATTTTAGAAAAAAATAATGATATAAAAGATATATATTCAAAAAATTTTAAATATATCTTGGTAGATGAATATCAAGACACTAATTATATTCAAAGTAGATGGTTGAATTTACTTACTCAAAAAAATAAGAATCTTTGTTGTGTTGGAGATGATGATCAATCAATTTATAGTTGGCGTGGAGCAGAAATTAAAAATTTCCTAGAATTTGATCAAATTTATGAAAACACAAAAGTAATTAGATTAGAACAAAATTATAGATCAACGCAAAATATTTTATCAGTAGCATCTAAATTAATAGCTAATAATCAAAATAGAGTTGGAAAAACTTTAAAAACATCAATGGAAGATGGAGATTTATTAAAGCTAAATTGTTATAAAAATGGAAAAGATGAGGCTATTGGAATTTCTGATGAATTAGAAAAAATTAAAAAAGAACACTCATTAAATGAAGTTGCTATTCTAGTAAGAGCAATATTTCAAACAAGAGAATTTGAAGAGAGATTTCTAAAGATAGGATTACCATATAGAATTTTAGGAGGAACTAAATTTTATGAACGAGCAGAAATTAAAGACTGTGTTGCTTATTTAAGAATAGTTCACCAAGACAAAGATGATCTTGCTTTTGAAAGAATAGTAAACAACCCAAAACGTTCAATTGGTGATGGTAGTTTAAAATCAATTCATGAATATTCAAAAAAAAATTCTATGAGTTTGGAGCTTGCTTCCAGAAAAATGATAGAAAATAATTTAATTAAACCAAAAACAAAAATAGGATTAGCTTTTATTTTAAATTTTCTTAATAAGTGGAGACATGATTATAATATAAAAAAAATTAATCATGTTAAATTATTACAAATAATATTGGATGAGTCTGGCTATTCTGCAATGTTAAAAAATAAAAAGGATATGGAAAATGAAAATAGGCTGGAAAACATTAAAGAATTATTAAGCGCAATGAAAGAGTTTGATAACTTGGAAAGCTTCTTAGAGCATGTTTCACTTGCAACATCAATTGACCAGGATTGGGATGGACAAAAAATAAATATGATGACGATGCATGCGGCCAAAGGATTGGAGTTTGAAGCTGTATTTCTTCCTGGCTGGGAAGAGGGTCTCTTCCCTCATCAAAAATCAATTGAGGAAAAAGGTCAAAATGGCCTCGAGGAAGAAAGAAGATTAGCTTATGTAGGTATTACAAGAGCCAAAAAAAAAGCGATAATATCATTCTCGATGAATAGATTTTATCAAGGAGACTGGATTGACAGTATGGCATCAAGGTTCATTGATGAACTTCCAGCAGAGTATTTAGAAAAAAATTCTTTCTTTGAAGAAGAAAAAAATGCAATTGATGACTTTGAATTTAATCAAGATATTGAAGACAATGACGAAGACAAAATAAGAAGCCCGGGATGGTTACGATATCAAAAAAGGATTAAATGAAAAATATAATAAAACTGCTCAGATCTCAATTTATAAAATTTGATATTGATGGG